>JAREAI010000325.1:0-3262 GCA_029240435.1 Nitrososphaeraceae archaeon
TTTTATATATAAGGCTGTGATGTTTATTTGAATGGACAATAAGAGAGCACTTTTGTTAATTACTCTTCTTACTATAATATCTGTATCAGCAATGGGAACTAGCCACTTAGGCACATACGCGATAGCACAATCCCAAAATCAGACTGAGCCTCAACAACAACAACAGCAACAAGAACGTCTTTACGCGGATCTGACAGGGAATGGTTTGCCTCTAATGCAGGTAAATACAGATGCATCAGGAAGAGCTACTTTTAATCTTTTAGGTGATGGAAAAACTATGTCTTATACTATCAACGGAACTAATCTAGAGAACATTTCCGGAGTAGTTCTAGGGTCTTCTACTGGTGGTCGTGTTACTGATTTGGTCTTGATACATTACGCCCCAACACAAGGTTTGATTGCAGAGGGTAACGGAACTGCAATGGGTAACTTTACATCTGCAGACTTCACTGGCCCGCTTGCAGGTAAGCAGATGTCTGATTTTCTGAAAATGCTTATTGATGGAAACATATATCTTATCGTACGGACTTCGGATAATCTACTAGGAGAAATTGGAGGAAAGATAACACCAGCGCTGCAATAATGAAAAGATACAACAGTAAATTTTTAGCAGTTTAATTTCTATAATTTGGTCGATATCGTGAAATAACCAGAGAGATAAAAAAATTCATTATTTCTTTATTTATTTCTTAATACTCTCCTATTCTATGTACAATACATATTATTTGCCTCCTATACAGCAGGCTACTGAGATAATACATACGCAATTATCTCAGTATAATTATATGCAGCTAGTCTGTGGTTCATGACTCTTAGTTACATATATAGAAAAAACACATATATTGTTAAGTTATTACAGGTTTTCATTTAATGTCATTTATAGTGGGTATGAATATTATAATCGGTTATTCATAATGTACATATGACACCTTACTACTATAGAATTGGGAAAAGAATAAAGTCCTTTTATTTTAGTAACTATTAGCTCTTGCATTTCTAATAGATAGATAGATGCAATATAATTTCATGTGTTTCTAGCTGTTAAGCTACTCAATTTTTTTTATTTATGCGAAGCTATTCATAAATGTCGTCCTTTCTAATAGGCTTTTACATCTTTCAGGCAAGATAGCGCTATCTATCTTTTGTTCTTGTTCTTTAGCAAGTATCATTTGATTTAATGATTGATCTTTTGAAAGGTACCAGTATAGTAGTTGGTTTTCCTTATCCCATTCTATTTCTTTACTAGTAGCCCATACTCGGAATTCTGGCGAATAATGAAAATGATAAGGTACATATATTATAGTTGGAGCATCTACGGTAGTTCCCTTTAGAATTATTGCAGCATATTTACTTTCAATATCAAAAAAAAGTAATGTTGGTTCAGCTGAACTTCGGATTGGATATGGACGTGCTATAACATCCAAATTACGATGCGTTCTATTGGGTCCAAGAATGGAATAGTCCTCTAAATTCCAATTATCCTTTCCCTCTGCCGTATGATACAGATCGTAGTTCCAGTAAGTTGCATTGATCAGATACTTTTCAATCTGATTAAAGTGTAGATTTATGTATTCTCTTATATTTGGCGATTCTTGAAACCCGCCGAACTCGGTCAGAAATGGGATAAGTTCACGTTCAGTCGCAGCTTCAACTAATTGAGCAAATATGTCTGGAAACTCACGCTTAATCCTGTACAAATTCTCAGGTACTTTTAAAAATGATCCAGCTGTAGCCTCAAGATTATAATAATGAAATGATAAGACCCCACGACGTCTAATAGTTTCAAGCGAGGCAGAATCGCTTGGTAGAGAGCTATGCAGCTGTATATTGCTTACTTTACCTTCAATCATAGTATCATGTACGAAACGTAAATTGAACATGCGTTTTATATCGAAAAGTGAACGTCTAGATCCAGATTTATCACTGTCAGTGGAAGATACGGTCCAATCTACTCTTGGTTCAATGAACAGAAATATGTTCTTATCAAATCTCCTTATTTCAGATTCTACATTGGTATAGTATTCAAACAGAAACTCTGATTCAAATTTTTGAGGAGGTATTCCCACGGGATGGGGCTCGTTAAAGGGTTCAATACCCAGTATAGCAGGATGTCCACGATCATTGTTTAAGGATTTGAAAAACTTTACTGTTTGTCCGATAGTTTTTTCTAGATGAGTACGAACAGGATAATTTCTAAGTCCAGCTTCATGGTTTGTTAAGTCATTATTCCAAAAGGATCTAAGAGTATGCCTTACTAGATTATTAATGAGATATGCCCTTTGCCATAGTTCGGCTTTGAGATTAGATATAGCTGGATGCTTATGCTTATCGTCTATAAGTGGACGCTTATGTTTATCGTCTATTGCTAAAGCCCAATCAGGAAATCCGTCTCCACCAAAGATCTCATGAGCTATATCTTGATGAAAATCTAAAATTACATACAAACCACGAGAATATAACTCATCTATTATTTGGCCAACAGCTGTGAGGTATTCTCTGCCTTCAGGTAATATCTCCTCCTTTAAGTTTCGATTAGGCTGAGGCTCTATAGCTTTCCAAGATATCAATAAACGTACAATATTGAACCCGAGATGTTTTAGAAGGTCTAATTCCGAACTAGCAAGTTCAATTTCTTTTTCTAAGTCAAGTTGATTTAAGTTCTTTATATCAATAGGAGCAATTGGAAGATAAGGAGGTAATTTGGAGCGAGAAGCAAAGTTTACTCCACGAAACAAGAGATATCTTCCGTGGGAATCACGAAACCATTTACCATCTTTAGATATGTCGCCAGCAGCATCGCTGCCTTCAGAATATCCAATCTTATTTCTGTTCATTATAACTCTATATCATTTAATTGTAATAATTAACGTTTGCTGCTATCATTATTTGTTGTTATTATATTTATATTTATTTTTATTTTTATTATATCTCCTCTTTTTTATTGCTATATTATAAGAAATAATTACAAAAGACCAACTCTTGTATAATTTAAGCATCTGCAAATCCATGCATTAAATAAATTATTATTATTGTAGTAGGATTATTCTTAAGGTAATTTAGATCTAAAATGAGGAGCATGTATTCTCTTACCTTTTATTCCTACTATCAGCAGTTCTATTCCGGTTATCACGAGTGCAACAGCAATAATTACCATGAGTAAGTAAAAACCAAATCTTGGATAAACTAGTACTAGTATTGATATAGCAATACTCACTGCACCTGCACCCAGGCGAAACAGCCTAGTAAACCTTTCATATTCAAT
>JAREAI010000326.1:0-3785 GCA_029240435.1 Nitrososphaeraceae archaeon
GAAGCCATACCTTGTATCTCTTGCCATCCACTGTTAAATCCAGGTTCTACCAAATTAATCTCATCTGAATTGCCTGGACCATTCTCAGTATCCCATATATTCCCAGTTATAGGATCAAAATCAAATCCAAAGCTGTTTCGTATTCCATATGCATAGTATAAGTTAAGTGGATATGTATTACCAAGAATGCCAATACCTACAGGTCTACCATCTTGAGTAATCCTAAGTATTCCACTCCTTCCATCAGGTTCTACTCCATCAAGATAATTCTGAGCTTTAGTTTCCCCAGGCCCTCCAGTATAGGTTCCATCTACATCTCCAATAGGAACATAGAGGTTATTATCAGGTCCAATCATAATAGCACCACCATTATGACGGGGACCAGGTATAGCTGGAAGGTCATTTACTAATTCATATCTATAAAGTCGGTTGCCTAGCGGAGCTTTTGCTTCAATAATATCCTCGCTATCTGTTAGTTCTGCTTCAGTAAAATATAAGAAAACATATGTTATGCCAGTGGTGTCACTCTTTGATACAGCAATTCCACACATACATCTTTCAACAGAAGTAGCAACGTTAACATCAAGCAGTGGTTCTGGGAGTATTTTACCATTAACTATTCTCTGAACAATATATCATTTGGACCCAGAAAAGCCATAGTAGTAGGTAGATCCAATCCTTGAACCATCAATTCTACCTTTAAATTAGGATCATTAATAATGGGAAGATCGTCACCGTCAGAAAAACTCACAATATTCTCTTGTGCATGAGTATTATATCCCATAGGCATAGTAACCAAAATCAAAAACATAACCAGAAAAAAATATAATAATTTAATGTTTAATCACGTCAACCAATCTATTAATATATATATATATATATTATATATGCCTTCTAAGTAAGGTCTATGTTATATGTTCATATAACAAATGTTGCATGCATACTTATGGTTTGAAATCAGGCACGTCAGTGACGTCTATAATACAGATCCCTTGAGGCTATTGTTAATGTTTTCGTTTTCTAAACCATTAAAGGCGACTCCGACAAGACGACATACTCCACTGAGCACAAATAAATGCAAAAAATTTCATTGCTTAATTTAATTGTTGATAAGATTTTATAGCCGTAAAGATCTTATAAAGAAGAATCCTAATGACATGGGTCAAAGTAGGCGATGAGAGAGATATCAAGGAAAACTATGGAAAAGAGATAAACGTAAACGGAATAAGAATTGCTCTATTCCACGCAAATGGTAGATATTATGCTATTGAGGCACTTTGCCGTCATCAGGACGGATCTTTGGCCCCAGGAAAAATCGACGGTGAAGTAGTTGAATGTCCATTACATTCCTGGCACTATAATATCAAAACTGGTGAATTGTTAGACTTTCTAGAAGGGGTAAAACTAACAACATATAAAATTAATATAAAAGATAATGAGATTTTTATAGAAATTTAAATACTTTATGAGAGAAAACTTTGATAAATCAGATTAAAAACTTTCATGAGTAGAGGTCTCGTAATTTGAGATTATACAATACACTTACAAGAATGATCGAAGAGATTAGCGCACAACACAAAATTATTAGGATTTACCTGTGCGGAGTTACGGTCTACGATGACTCGCATATAGGTCATGCGAGAACAATAATTGTTTTTGATGTTTTACGCCGATATCTTGAGTTTAAAGGATATACTGTAAACTTTATTCAGAATTTTACTGATATAGACGATAAGATAATTTATCGTGCTAAAAGAGAAGGATTGGCTGCAAAAGACATAGCAGCAAAATACATTGACAATTATTTTACTGATTTCTCTCATCTAAATGTACTGCCTGCAAATCAATTCCCGCGTGCCGCTGAGCACATGAAAGAAATGATAAATCTGATTGAAGGGCTTATCAATAAGAATTACGCGTATATCACACTTAACGGCGTCTATTTTCGTGTCAGGTCCTTTCCGACATATGGTAACTTATCAAAAAAAACTATCCAAGAATTAGAATCAGGATCAAGAGTCGAAATAGATCAGTCTAAGGAGGATCCTCTTGATTTTGCTTTGTGGAAATTTTATTCAGAGGAACCAACATGGGACAGTCCATGGGGAAGAGGCAGGCCTGGATGGCACATTGAATGTTCTGCAATGGCTTTGAAATATTTTGAAAGTCCTT
This sequence comes from Nitrososphaeraceae archaeon, assembly GCA_029240435.1. Lineage (GTDB taxonomy): Archaea > Thermoproteota > Nitrososphaeria > Nitrososphaerales > Nitrososphaeraceae > JAJNBK01. Next base: position 2,173 of record JAREAI010000326.1, read on the forward strand.
TTGAGATTCACGGAGGTGGAAATGATCTTATATTTCCACATCATGAAAATGAAATTGCTCAGTCAGAGGCCTTTTCTGAAACTCTCTTCGTGAAATTATGGTTACATACTGGCATGGTTACTATTAATTCTGAAAAAATGTCAAAATCTCTTGGCAATATCATAACCGTTCGAGAAGGTCTTGATCGGTGGGGAGCAAATTCTCTGCGGATTTTCTGTATTTCTGTTCAATATTCTAAACCACTCGATTTCTCAGATAAAATTCTTTTAGAATCTATGCAGAGATGGCGCCAGATAGAAACCTGTGCATATGAGTTACGATTTGCGAACGGATGTGGAGGACAGCTTAAAGCCATAGAATTGTTAACTCACGAATCCATTAAAGAATTTACAGCTGCATTAGAAGATGATTTGAATACATCGCTTGCGCTTACAATTTTTATGAAATTTGTTGCAGATATTAATCGCTATGCAGCAAATGATAGTCTTACGTCTGATATGTCCCGGATAGCTCTAGTGACTTTTAACTATTGTATGGAAATACTAGGTCTGAGAGTATTAGAACCTACAGATACTGAAAGAAAAGAAATTGAAGATCTTGTTATAATCAGAAATAAATTTAGAACTGAAAAAAAATTTAAAGATTCTGATTTTATTAGGAAACAATTGATTGATAAGTATGGTGTTGAACTTATGGATCACAAAAACAGAACACTATGGAAGAAGGTTGAAACTCGTTTAAGCGTATAAAAGATCTCTCCAGTAATGATATAGGGCAGATAAGAATAAGCCTGAATCTAATATTTAAGGGAAGAATTCAAATATCCTTTTTCATTTATGTAATCATATTGGTAAGGGAAAATCTAAATGGAAAAAATGAACAGAAGAAGAAATGTGCATTATGCGAATGCTCTCTGCCAGAAAATAATGAACTTAATATTTGTGGTGAATGTATAAAGTCTGCAGACTGTTGCATTGGCCTGGAAAAAATAAGTGAATGAATTTTATTCTACCATTTTTAGAGTGTCAGTTACAGTTATTATCCCTATTACATCTCCTTTTTCGCTGACTAAAACACATTTGGCAAATCTCACTAGCGGGACAAGAGCCTTTGCAGGTGTGGATATGTCAACAACTGGTGGTGGTGGCTCCATTATTATCATGATCATGATATTTCTTAGCTTCTTTTCATCTTTTTCTATCATGCTTTTTGCAAGAGCATCCTCACTCAATATTCCTACGACTCGAGAACCATCAAATACAGGTATCTGGCTTATCGAATTACTTCTCATTTTATTAATTGCAGCATGAAGAGTTTCGTGCTTTTGTACAGAAATCAATTTGCGACTACATATATCGCCAGCCTTCATCGAGGATTGACCTTCTAGAGAACTCAAAATCTCAAATATCTTTCTAGCAGTCTCATAACTCGGTTTACATCTACCTGATTCAATCTGATTAATCATCGACGTGCTGATCCCCGTAAGTAATGCTAATCTGCGCTGCGTGATACTTAATCTAATTCTCGCTTGTTTAATATATTCAAGCTTCGGAAGCATTGTATATAGATTTATTTTCTTTTGATGCCGATTTATAATTTCGCATCAGTTACTT
>JAREAI010000327.1:0-3258 GCA_029240435.1 Nitrososphaeraceae archaeon
GGTATTCCCCAATCCCAAAAAATTTCGCCTAAGTGGATTTTAAGATCATTATTTGAGGCCTCTGCGCGCAATTTTTCGACTCCTGCCCAGCTTGTTCCTCCAGCTCCGGCCACATTGATTGCAGATACGCCTGCTACTTCCAGCTTAACTGCTACTTCCTTAGAGATGCCCGCGCCAACTTCCTTTACGATTACAGGTACATCTAGAGCTCCAGAGATTTCTGAAATTTTCGAAAAAACTCCTTTATATTTTGGTTCTCCTTCTGGTTGTATGAGTTCTTGCAATGGATTAAGATGGATTACAAGAGCATCGGCTTGTATCATATCTATAATCTTTTTTATATTGTCTATAGTGAGGCCTTTTGCGAGCTGAGCTCCACCAATATTTGCGATAAGGAATGCACTAGGTGCATTTTTTCTTGCAATAGAATACGTTTCTGCCAATTCCTTACTTTCAAGACCCGCCCTTTGACTACCTAGACCCATCGCAAAACCATATTTTTCTGCGAGTTCACCCAGCCTTCCGTTAATCTTGGCTGCCTCAGGAGCACCGCCTGTCATAGAATCTATGATGATAGGCGCTGAAAATTTCCGTTTTAGAAAAGTTGTTGAAATATCTATCTCATCATAGTCAAGTTCAGGTAAAGCATTATGAATAAGCTTAACATATTCCAAATAAGTAGAAGTGGTTTTAGCTTGAACATCATTGTTCAACGGTATTTCGATACCATCTCTCTTGCGTTGTTTTATAATTTCTATATCAGATGGTCGATCAGATACGTTATGCACTTTGTTCTTTGCCCCCAATTCCTTTAATAATGGTACCTTCAAAAGCTGAGCCACTCATAGCATTTATGATTCGTTCTGGGTTAAGTCCATTTACCATCAATACATCCACTCCAGAGCGTGCTATCTTAAATGCTTCTGTAACCTTTCTCCGCATACCACCTGTTACATCAGCTTCTACCGTTGACAACTCAATCGATCTATTGCTATTCTTTATTTCTTTAATAGTCTCCTTGGTCTTAATGTTTTTATATATTCCATCGACATTGAGTGTGAAAATTACTTTTGAAGGATGTAAGACCTGAGAAAGAATTCTCATTATCACATCTCCAGATAAGATAGAGTACTTTTTTTTATTAATATGAATAATATCTCCAAATGTTACAGGAATTATTCCATTTTCTGCAATATCCTGTAGTTCCTTAATTTTTCTTATAATTGGTCTATGGCTAGACGTAAAATTTGAAGGCATAATTGCGTATGCATTTATTCGTTCTTTTATCATGGAGTTAACTATGATTTGATTTAGACACATCATCGATTCATGTACTATTGATATGCCGTACGCATCATAATCATATGGTTTTGTATGCATATCATATTTTACCGACCAATAATGTCCAAATGAACCACCACCATGCACAACTATTAGTGGAATTTCAATGGTAGCAATTACGCGCGTGATATTATTAATTGCTTCAAAATTGGCCGTAAGTGGCTTTTCTTTAAAGGTAACAACTGATCCACCTAGCTTGATTAAAGCTAGTTTATTTCGCATTTAAAAATTTCATATCTTTATAGTAAATTTAAAGTTTAGTATAACATCAATCCATCGAAGTCAATTTCTACGGCTATACATTGACATCCATTTTTTTCTATAGTTGAAATTATTTTCAACTTTTGTTCTGGTGGAACTAATGCAATCATAATTCCTCCACCACCAGCACCAGTAAGTTTTGCTCCTAATGCACCGTTCTCAATACAAAGGTTTACTAGATAGTCAATTTTATCATGAGATACTCCTATATGCTGTAGTAATGTATGGTTCTCTATCATCAGTTTTCCAAGTTTTTTCTCATCGCCTTTTGTAATAGCAGTAAAAGCATCTCTGCATATATTCTCTGCATGATGAGATAAACTATTGAACAATGAACTATTTTTTTCTTTGAATTTTTTCACTGAAGCAACTAATACTCCAGTTGAATGCCTGATTCCTGTGTTCCCTATTATTAAAGATAGATCCTTTTTGCTATAGATTTTATTAAAACCTTCATTCTTCATATAATACATTAGACCTCCAAATGTGGAAATATAGCAATCTGCTCCTGAGGAACTATTATGGATCAGTCGTTCTGACTTGATTGCTTTATCGCATACATATTGCTTATCTGGTTTATGAAACAATGACTCTACCGCGGCTACTGTCGCGACACAAGATGCAGCAGAGGATCCAAGACCAATGCCGTAGGGAAATTCAGAATTCACAACTATGTCTAAACCTAGAATCTGATGTCTTTCTGAAAGTACGCTTCGAGCAGAAGCATATAATGGATATAAAATCGTCTGTGAATCATTTCTTCCTTTAATTAGCTTAAAATTTGAATCTTTATATGAGCCTTGGATGCCGAGGTCTGATTTGATATTGATGGTTTCACTGTTATTCAAATATGCGCCAACTTTGATGCGCTTGGTCACAGATGCAAGGATTGCAGGTTTATTGTATACAACAAAATGTTCGCCAAACAAGATAATTTTTGCCGGTGCAGACGTCTCGGCGAAGGATTTTTCCAAATTCATACAAATACAATTGATGAATATCCTACTACTGTATTGGTGTCACCAATAATGTCTCCGCTTGTAGCATACTTCAGTAATTCACCCTTTCTAGCACCAAGTTTTTTTGCGGCAGTCATTATTGAAGCAATAGCACCATAGCCACAGGCAGATACATTTTCCCTTTCTAGAGTTGTGTAAAACTTTAAAACATCTAAGGATAGGATAGCATTTATTAGCTCACTGTCTTTTCTATGTGCTTCACTGTTTGATTCATAGTGAGTAAAATCCGACGATGCAATAAGTAAGCTGTTTGTATTTACGGTAGACTGCGCAATAGATCTACCGATGTCATTGGCAGTCTGTCTATCTTGCATTGTTAAGATAATCGGCACAATTCTAAATTTCTTTTTTTTTTAATATATTGAACAAAGGGCAACTGGACTTCTAAGCAATGGTCTCTGCTGTGGGCAAAATCATCTAGATCAATTATTTCTGAATTTCTAGAAATCCCTAACGATAAATCCTGATTTATCTCAACTTGGCCTAATGGTGTCTCCCATATGCCCTCGCTCATTGTAGCAACTTCTGTGCCTATCCCATAATGATTAGGACCTATCATTACGACGTCATCAAATTCCATTGATGATACCTCATAAAATCCATTAGCAGCAACCGCGCCTGAATAAATATATCCCGC
>JAREAI010000066.1:0-10315 GCA_029240435.1 Nitrososphaeraceae archaeon
TTCAGGCTCTGGATCTATAAAGAGAAAAGAAACCTGGAGACAGCAGTTCGAATCTGCTCCGGGCTACCATTTCTTGTTTATTATTTTAATGCCCTTTTAGAAACTCAATTTTGGGCCTGCATTTCGAATTTCATTAGATATCACTCCGAACTTTTGAAAGTTCTTGACAAATAATTCTGCAAGTCTATTGGCAGACAAGTCATATTCGTTTTTATCATACCATGTGTTGCGCGGGTCAAGAATTTCAGATGGCACTCCTGGACATGAAGTAGGAATATCAAGGTTAAAAATATCATCATGCTTAAAGCGTACTTTTTCTAATTCTCCATTCAATGCGGCTGTTACCATCGCTCTAGTATATTTGAGATCCATTCTCTTGCCAACCCCATAAGGCCCGCCAGACCAGCCTGTATTGATTAGATACACTCTAGTATTATGTTTGGAGATCTTTTGCCCAAGCATCTTTGCATATTCCATAGCATGCAATGGCATAAATGGAGCACCAAAGCATTGCGAGAATGTTTCTTTTGGTTCCGTGATTCCTCTTTCTGTTCCCGCCAATTTGCTAGTATAGCCTGACATAAAGTGATACATTGCGCCTTCTTTTGTCAATTTAGCAATTGGGGGCATTACTCCAAAAGCGTCTGCAGTTAGAAAATTGATAACAGTTGGATGACCAGCAATACTTGGAATTACTGCACCAGGTATAAAGTCAAGAGGATAGGCTACTCGAGTATTTTCTGTAAGGCTTCCATCAGTAAAATCAGGCTCTCGTGTATTAGTCTTAAGAATAACATTTTCCATTACTGAACCAAATCTTATGGCATCCCAAATTTGTCGTTCATTTTCTTTTTTCAGATTTATGCATTTTGCGTAACAACCACCTTCAAAGTTGAAAATTCCCTCATCAGACCAGCCGTGCTCGTCATCGCCAACAAGATGTCTATTATGATCAGCTGAGAGGGTTGTCTTTCCCGTACCAGATAATCCAAAGAACAATGCACTATCATCACTTTTGCCAACATTAGCTGAGCAGTGCATAGGAAAAATGCCTTTAGTAGGTAAAATATAGTTCATTACAGAAAACATAGCTTTCTTAATTTCACCAGCATACGAAGTTGATCCTATTAGAACAATCTTTTTCTTGAAGTTTATAATAATGAATGTCTCGGTTCTTGTTCCTTCTAGTTCAGGAATTGCTTTAAAGTCATTTACCGATAAGAGAGTAAATTCGGGTTCATGACTTTCGATTTCTCTTGAAGTAGGACGAATAAAAATTTGAGTTGCAAAAAGATTATGCCATGCTTTATCAGTAATTACTCTTATGGGTAATCGTGTTTTATTATCTGCTCCAACAAAACCATCAAAAATAAAGAACTCTTTGCCTTCGACATATTTTTTCATTCTAGTGAATATCTTTTCGAAATTTTCTTCTGAGATTGAATGGTTCACCTTGCCCCAGTGGACAGAATTATGAGTATACTCATCGTCAACAATATATCTATCATCTGGTGATCTGCCAGTAAACTTGCCGGTTTTTACAGAAAATGCACCAGTAGAAGAAAGAAGTCCTTCTCTTCTATAGATCGCAATTTCTATTAATAAAGGGACTGATAGGTTTCGATATAGTTTACCGAGTTTAATATCCATTTTTTCAAGTTGCACTAGACATCTCGCCCTTGATTCGTCACTCATTAGCATGATTTAACAATATACTTGTATATTTAATTGATATGCCATAGAATTTAGAAGAGATTGTTTCTCTGTCACGATATATTTCAATACATCATTTACAATAGGACTATTATTGGATTATATTATTGCTCAATATTATGGATGTTGCTGATGGTAAAACATTATCTTCTCTATAATACTAAACAGTAAATACCTATAAAAAATATAATGTGGTTTTTAGGTTTTAGCTAGAAGTTTTTACGCATATTATTAAACCAAATAAATACATTGATTGTTTGTATGTCATCATCAACTGATGCTAATAGCCCCCAACCATATCCCACGCAAGAAGACGAACTTAGAACAAAAGAGGCGGAAGCAGAAGATTTTAATAAATCAGAGGAAGCTGCCTTCTTAGAAATGTTTCAAACAATTCCTAAGAAAAGCGGTCAAAAGTTATTCCAACAAGCTAGGGGGATCATAGATACTTTCAATAGTATGATATCTGTTTCTAGGATTCAGCCATATGAAAAACAAGAGGAACTTATGTCGGGGCTTAAAAAAATGCTCATAGAACAAACAAATGTGATTGATGCCCACCGTACATATGTAAGAAAGATTAATCCCAACACTGCACGTCGCGAAGAATGAATATAAGATGGTAGACAAAAGCAGCTGAAAACATTCGAAAGAAAATAATATTATTTTAGATATTATATATTTACAATAATCTTAAAATTACAATATTAATTAAACCCAAAAATTCTAACCTATATCTAGCAGAATCAATTTCATCAGAATAGGTCTATTGTCTCTATGACGCTTCTACCAGAGAAAGAGAAAAATTAGATGATAACAGAAGTATTAAAATTTGTCACTTACCAGATAATATACAACAAAAATCCCGGTTTACAATAATCCATGAATAAATAAAAGAATAAAAATTGTTACTTACAGTATATGTTCTCTACTACTACACCATAACTACTTTTTATTATATTCTGCTTTTACTTATTTGCTCCTGCTGCACCTTGTTCATATTCGCTACCAGTATCATCTGCGCCTGCAGTACCTTTAGTCATGCCACTTCTTCTTGCCTTTTCTCTTGCTTCCTCGGTGTTTGTTCCTCCTTGCTGTCCTGGTTCAACTATTTTTTGATCACTTGGATCTCTTTTTACAGCAGTTGGTTCATGCTCTTTTATTTTGGCAGGTGTCATTGCTTCTTTTTCATCATATTCTTTGAGAGGATCTTTTTTTCTATCAGCCTTTGTTCCTGCGGCACCTTCTTCAAATTCTCTTTCCTGTTTTTCGCTCATAGTTGTCGCAATACTAACCTGGTATATTAATTTTATATAGTTATGAGTCACGTATTTTCATTAACGATCAGATATTGATACAAATTTCCTCGAATTTAAAATTCATCCTGCTTGAAACAATTTATTGATTAGTCATAAAAATTAGTCAGTATAAACAAGTCAGAGGTGACAAATGATGACAGAACATAGAAAATAAGGGAGAGAAGAACAAATAATCCTCTAGTTTAGCATCGCTACATAGTAATTAAACCTTCATGCTAATATAATGACAACTCCACTGCGGAAATGGGCTTGTATATATATATCATTTTATCTTACCATGAACAACCATATGTTTTGATTTGCTCACTATTTCGCAATTTGCTTTTAGGATATACACTTACAGGCTATGTGTATGTCGAACTGATAGCAAAACTTAGGTTGAATAAGAAATTTTCAGAATAACGATAAAGTTATAATCCGTGTTTTTATAAGTCTATTGTTGTCCTTCTAATTGTTATCAATGCTTAATGCTTTAGTTTAAGGTTAAGCGATTGCCTGAACTATTCTGATGCAAACAACAGTTCTATTGAATGCTTGACTATATGGGATTTACAAAATTATGATAGACTTGTTTAGATAATAGTAATGTTTCTTCTGCAATAGCTGTTTATTTGATTTTGCACATGTGGCTTTGGTTTTAATGAGTAGACAGCTGACATTCTAATAAAAATTATATGAGACAAGTATTGCTTATGGTATCTCAAAACTAATTCTTCTCGCATATTCAAACAATACACTACAATTTACAATCAATGATACAGAACCTGATAATTTAACAAATTAATAATAATGTAACTTAAATCAAAATACGCTTTATATGATAAAAGTTTTTCCAAAATATACAATAAACGGTTTATAAGTAACAATGAGTACTTTTTAAATTAGGTATTCATATGGAAAGAGTAGTCCTGGATAATGATATTAAATACATTGATAGGGCGGGTAATCTTTTTCGAACTAGAGCAGAATTATCTATCTCAAAGATGCTATCTTTTTTAGGACAAAATTTCGAGTATGATGTGATGTTAAAATTTAAAAATGACGATATTGTCAGCGTCGATTTTAAAATAGATGACAAATATATCGAGGTTATAGATTGCGAAAATGATGTTAATAAATTTCTTCGTATACGAAGAGAACTACCAGAAATTAAAATTATTGCAGTTGGTCACTCGAAATATGCTGGTAAAGTCAATGAACTAGACTCCTTCTTCTTCTTTAATTCCAACTACAGTCAGACCGGTTCTATATTCATAGAAGATCCATCTCTTGCTTTTGATTATGCACATATTTTACCATTAGTTGAAAAATGTTCTATTCTTCATGGGCACACATCCACTGTTATGGTCGAAATAATAGGTGACATGAAAAATAATCTTATTATTGATTTTGGTGAAGCCAAGAGAATAATTAAAGAGACATTAAGTATTCTTGACCATAAATTCTTTATTAATACAAAATATCTGAAGAGAGAAGATGATATTTACTATCATATATCTTTTGAAGGACCACGAGGCTTTTTCAGTCTACAATTGCCGAAGATGACTACTTTCTTACTCCCAGGTGAAGCTACTGTAGAAAACCTTTCAACAGAAATAATTAAACTGCTTGCTCCAAAGATGCCACCAACTGTCGAAGCCTTGGGCATATATGTTTACGAAGGAGTAAATAAGGGAGCACACATAATAGCTGAAATAAAAAAAGGTTAAATGATGAAGAAAACCAATGCCCTTGTAATGCTCTCTGGTGGATTAGATTCTGCCACCTGTCTTTACTGGGCTAAAAAAAAATTTTCAGAAATTTCCGTAATTACATTTAATTATTACAATAGGATTGAAAACGAAAAAAGGGCTGCAGCGGAATTAGCAAGAAGAGCAAATATTGTAAACTTTCTTGAGATCAACATTCCCTTTATCAAAGAATTTTCTGATTTTTATAATAATAATCATATCACATCCAACTATGATAGAAGATGGTCATCATATGTTCCTGCAAGGAACCTAATATTTTATTCAATAGCTGCACACTATGCTGAATTTCTTGATATAAAATGGATTATAGGAGGACATAATATTCATGATGGAACATTTTTTATTGATGCAACAAAAGATTATATAGAAAAACTAAACTTGTTAATCAAGAGTGGATGTTTGTTCTGCAACGACGATCCTTGCGCGATACTCATTCCTTTAGCTGAAATGGATAGAAAAACTATAATCAATTTGGCAATTGAGTTAAATGTGCCTATTGAATTGACATGGAGCTGCCATAACAAACACAAAACACATTGTGGACAGTGCTATGCATGTATGCAGAGGATAGAAGCGTTTAGCTCATTGGGCATAAAGGATCCAGTCTTTTTTTAAAAACACATAATTGTTATGATAGAATAAGGATCAATTACATATATTGTATAAAGTCTGATCTATCGGTATCACCTTTAGTAATTAAATTCACTCCTTTAAATTTTATATTTTTTTATCTTAAAATCAGTCCATGAAGTATATTAGAAAGAAGAATACATCTCAGTTGATATATAGAGATTCAAAGGTCGAAAGTGTCATTATAAGAGAAACATACATCTTTCTTATCATTTACCTGGATCCAATATTATAGACATAGTCCTTGTAGAACTAATCACTGATGTAGGCAATAATAATTAAGAGATAAAGATTCCTAGAATGTCCGTCAAAGATAATATATCCAAATACTATATAATATTGCATGAATCTTAACTTCTTCTATTAAACAAATCCTCATAACACTATATAAGGACAGATTATAACAGTTCTGTGTTTGGTTACTCTTGATGAGCTACTTCAACTATATGATTACTTTGGTTACCTTGGGATCTTATCTATCAGTTTTATTATAAGCATTCTAATTTTTATTCCAATTCCCTACTTCCCAATTCCATTCATTGCAGCTTTTAATAAGAACTTAGATCCTCATCTAATATCTCTTGCTGGTACAATTGGAGCAGTAGCAGCAAAGATGATAATTTTCTATTTAAGTTACTATGGTCGCAATATTCTAGGCAATAAAACAAAGAAAAGGATGTTTCCTCTTCAAAAACTTTTAAGTAAATATGGTTGGCTAGGCGCTTTTATAGCCTCAATGACACCCCTTTCGGGAAATGTAATATATATTTCACTAGGTCTTACAAAATATAATCCATGGAAATTTGTAACTGCTATTTTTGCTGGCGAATTATTTTACAATGAAATCATAGTATCGACAGCAGTTTTTTTGGGAAGACCCTTTGTCGAACGCATTATTTTAGAAACCACTACTAATCAAATTAATTTTATCATTGAAGCAGTTATTAGTATAGGGATTGTTGGAATAACATTATACTTAATAGTAAAAATGGATTGGGCTAAACTTATTGGAAAATGGTTTCCATGGGCTATTATAGAAGAAGAAGATGATCATGATAAAAAGGAAACAGATAATAAGTAATGAGTTAGTTTATTATGCAATAATAAATAAATATTATCAAATATAGTAGATATTACAGAAGTTCTACCAATAACTTTGCTTTTAGGAATTGAATGCGCGCTATGAGTTGTGTTTTTCAATTATCAAAGTAACAAAAGAGTTAATCTCTACATCTTGTATTGTTATTCTTATATTGTTATCGATGCCTCTAGAAATTAACTCTTCTACTTGTATGGATTAATATTTATTAGTATTTCATTAGCATAATCTTGTCTTAACTGAATATTGATCTAACTTTGTAATAAATGTCCACATTTACAAAGAGATAATAAATAAAATTGCAAATACTCCCAAACTTCTATATATTATATTTTTGAAGTTTATTTATGACATCAGAATCAGAGCCTGTGAGTGAGCCAACCAATCACAAATGTGAGGACTGTGGAAGAATTTTTTCTACTGCAGAAGAACTTACAATACATTATAAAAAGGATCATACTGAAGTACTGTAAAATTGAAGAGTAAAACACTAAAAATACCTTTTCATCTCTGATAAATTTTATAGTGTGAGAATCTTATAGCTAAATATATACTAGATACAAACAAAAGCGAGGCTCTCTAAACTCTAAGAGATATGTTATTATCTATAAACGATTTTGGCAGGCTCATCGTTAGATTTTTTATTAATAAATTAATTACCATTTGTATATAGACGCGCGATATTATCTATTGACATTTTGCAAACTCGACTCTATATGTGGATAATATTAAGATAAGTAAATGGGCAAGAAATAGATTGACAGGAGATACACAATATCTAAGTTAAGAGGTATATATAATGTGTAGTCGGCATTTGACTATCTATCATTACTCATTTGGTTTTATCTTTTGAAAGTTTTTCAGAATAGTCCATTCCGATTGACAACACGAAGAATGTTACCCGTATAGTATTTTGTATTTTCACTATTTACTAAATTTCTATAATATGGCAGTTTTTAGATAGAACATCTGGTTAAGGATAATTTATATCAACAACACAATCGATAAAAGAATACTATTGAAGAAAAAGACGCAGAACACGAAAAGGAAGAGATTATAGAAGAATGAAAGTAACCATGATTGTGAAGGAGATGATGACGGCTACGATCAGAAGAATAAACGCAAAGTAGGCAGTATGTGCATACATACAACAACTTTTCATATCTCCGTTTTATATTGATATTTCCGTTGATATGCTCTGAATTAGTCCATGTCTGGTCGATCAGCTGGTTAATGTATGATAATAACACATATACTTTTATGACAAATCATCCATCAGTCTTACAGACACCGATTGTTCGCTTATTACATTATTATTATTCTGGCAATAGAAGGAACATTTAGTTTTCAAGGTATAACCGATACTGTAACATCCTGGATATCTAGTATAGGATACCCTGGCGTTTTTGCAGCAACATTGCTTGAAACAATATTCCCACCAATTCCAAGTGAGATTATCTTTCCTCTAGTAGGATTTGTTGCACAAAGTAAAGGGCTTGGATTAGGAGATGCAATAGGAATGGCTACGATTGGAGCATTGGGTTCGACTGTCGGAGCAATAATGATTTATTTTATTGCTTTAAAGATTGGAAGGCCTGCAATTCTTCGCATTGGAAAATACGTTTTAATTAACGAATCAAAATTACAAAGAGCTGAATTATGGTTTGAGAAACATGGAGCAATAGCTGTATTTGTAGGAAGGCTAGCACCAGGCATTCGTGAAATAATTTCTATTCCTGCTGGCCTTAGTAAGATGAATATGGTAAAGTTCATTTTGTTTACCTTTGCTGGTTCTCTAATTTGGAGTATCAGTTTAACATTTGTAGGATATTATTTTGGAGAAACATGGAGTAAATTTGCTAAAGAATCATCAGGAATTTTTAACATAACTGCTCTAATAATAATTGTAGGAGTTGCAGCAGTAATTGGATTTGGATATTATAAGGAGCACAAGTCATCTATAAAGAATAATCTATAATAATTCCAAGATAATTGGAAAAGCGTTTAATATGTTCCTAACATACGTTCTTATAAATAATGCACTATATCAATGATAATAGCTCACTACACTATCTTCAAAACAGGAGTTGGTAATCTTATCTTCGATATAGCAGTATCAAACTAACACATGTCATTTGCTATTTGATCTTTTGCGTTTATAGATCTAATTTTAGATATAATAGATAAATAAATGTCCGCAAAAGAACTGAGGTAGTTTATGATTATTAAAAATAGTTAAATATCAGAATTTCCAATATTCTAAAAAAATTATTTAATTTGTAATTCTTATCACTATGTATATTTGTAGTATTCTTAATGTTCTCTTAATATAATACAATACTTGCAACGGCAGCAATAGCCCATTTGGATAAAGCAATAGAATTCAAAAATATTTCTTCTTTGGCTTAGGAGGAGTTCAGAGGAGAAGTGGAATAAAACCTAGTGCTTGACTTTAATGTCAAAAGTGTTCTATTAAGGATAGTCTTTATTTAGAAATTGATATATTAATAAACTAATAATGGACAAAATCTAATTAATTATTATATATTGATACACCATTACATACCTTAATATGATATGCTTAAAAATAGATAAATAAATTAGGATCGACTGGGTTGGCCATAGAATCAAATATAAAAAAAACTGAAACCGCCATAGTAGTTAATCCAAATTCTGCAAGTGGATTGACTGGTAAAAATTGGGACAACCTTTATTTGATGATTAAAAGGCTTTTTGGCGATAACAGTGAAATTGCCTTTACTGAAAAATCGGGTGATGGAACAAATCTTACAAGAAATTTTATAAAAAAAGGATGTAAAAAAATTGTCGCAATAGGTGGGGATGGAACTATAAATGAGGTTGCAAACGGCTTCTTTGAAGAAGATATCCGAATTCATGGCAGTAGTGAATACAATAACAAAGGCAATGACTCATTTCTTACCCAAGCCGTATTCAAGCCTATAAACTCTGCTGCAGTCATGGCTGTATTTCCATGTGGAACAAGAAATGTACTAGTCAAATCATTAGACTTGCCAGCAGACTTTGGAGAATGTTGTCAAAATTTTGAAACATATAAACTGCAGAAAGTGGATGTTATTAGTGTAAAGGCAACAAATATTGAGAATCATTCAAAAACAGCGATGCGCATTTATCTCAATGCAGCTGAGATTGGTATCGGCGCTGAGGTTATTGATAAGGCAAAGAAGGTTAGAAATGTAGTTAATAATCGTCTTATTTCTACAGTGACTGGGCTTGTTTCAACTGTACCTACCTATGATAGTAGCCTATGTGAAATCTCTATTGATGATGGACATGAGACTATTCTTACAAAGATGACAATGGGTATCGTTGCCAACGGAAAATTTCTAGGAGGGGGGTTTAAAGCGGCACCAGAAGCAAATGTTTTAGATGGATTGCTGGATGTTGTTATTCTAAAGGAATCAAGTAGCCTAGAGATGGTAGAAAATTTTCTCAATATAAAAGATGGTAATTATACTAATGAGGGCGATGTATTCTATAGACAAGCTAAGAAGGTTTCAATAAAGTCAAAGGAGAATAGAGATATAACCGTCACAATTGATGGCGAACCAATAGGAATTCTGCCTGCAACATTCGAGGTTCTTCAAAATGCGCTCACTATCCTAATGTAGATCTATCTTTAAATCTATTTCTATACTAGGATTGAAATAACTACCAGGTATCAGGTTAAGATTATTACACTCTTCTTAATAATTGATTTGACAAACAAGGCTATATATTTTCCCTACGCACACTAATTGTTCGATTAGCCGAAAGAGAGGAAC
>JAREAI010000328.1:0-3250 GCA_029240435.1 Nitrososphaeraceae archaeon
CGATCATCAATAATAAATAAGAGAATCCTGGTGGTAGACGATGAACCTGACGTTATTTTTACGCTAAAGATAGTTTTAGAAGAAAATGGATTCAAAGTCGATTCATTTACCGATCCTATGGTGGCTTTGGATAATTTTAGAGGAGAAGCTGGTCAGTATGACATAATACTTCTTGATATTAAAATGCCAAATATGAATGGCTATGAGTTATATAAACAAATAAAAAAGATAGATGATAAAGTCAAGGTCTGTTTTCTGACAGCAGGTGAAATGTATTATGGAGTATATACAGATATATCTAACAGATTGGATGGAATATACTTTATTCAAAAGCCAGTTGAAAATAAAGAATTGATAGCTCGATTAAACAAGCTAGTAATGTTAGATATACAAGCAAATAAAACTACATAAAAAAAGTACCAAATAACAACTATATTTTGATAGATTTATTGTACCGTCTTCATATCATTATTATAGTTGCTAACCTTCATTCTCAAAAATGAGAATCAACAGATTATTTAAATGATGTAAGAAAGAATATCTGAAAACTTGTCTACTACTCTTATGTTTGCTTCAGTTTTCTTTCAAATAATAGTAGTCATGGTAGTTTTATCATCAACCAGTATAGAGAGGGGAGGAATTGCTACTGAAAATCATTCTGTATATGAAGAGAATAAAATGATATCAAAACAATTTAACAACATACATTCAGCTCTTAAGAAGAGAAAAAATAATAAGAAAATTAGTGTTATCAACTGTTATCTCAAATGGGATGATCACGCTGAGGAGAAAAGTTACTTAGAGAAGATGCATAATGAAATAATTAAGACTCCAGTTGACGAGACCTTGAAGAGTTTGCATAATAAATTCGGATATCTAGGGTATCTAAGAGAGGAAGTATACGATGGTCAATCCTATGTAATGAAGTATTTATTCTCTGAAGCATGGTCAGAAGAAGGTAGCAACAACAGCAACAGCAACACTAACAACAACAACAACAACAGCAGCAACAACAAAAAAGATGGATATTGCAAAGTAAGTTCTGATGTACTTAAAGCCAGACTGCCAAAGGCTATTAAAATTACATTGCAAACAGAGAAACTGGAATATAATAAAAAAAATAAAAATAAAACAACAAGACTAGAACGGCAACGACAGCAACAACAAAAGAAAAAAGAAGAAGAAGAAGAAGACCATAGCCCAAGAGTAAAATCGTTGAAAGATTTCATGCAATTGTTTGAACAAAAAGAGAAAGAGGGTAAGAAGCCGAGAATTTATGTGTCTTACTAGTAATAATAATAGCAGTAGATAAGAAGAATCATTTCTATACTTTTTGGTAATAGGACTAGAAGAAAAATGATATCAATTCTAAGAGTACTTGTCTTTCATCCTACTATTAATAAACTCATAATGCAAGTAAAAATACGGTACAACCAACATCAATTCTTTTTACTGACACTCTTTGAGGATGCAAACAACTATAAAACTAGCATTTAATTTAATCATAGCAGCAATTCTTTTAGTAACAATAAGTTCAATAGCAGTAGTAGTAAATCAACAAGTACAAGCACAAGAGGATACATTCAAAGTTAACGTTTATCTTGATAATGTAAGTTATAAAACTGGTTATGTAGATGCATGGGTTACTATTGATTCCACAGGCACATCTTAACCAACAGGTATATTTGACCAATGCAATATAGGTCAGCAGGACCTTTCGAATTTATGCATCTGAAATTCGAGTAGGTGAAACATTTTCCGCTTGTGTACCCGAATATCTATAGGAGAAATAAACTGTGTAAGTGTCAGGAATTCACCAGCAAAAAAGCCTGAAGTAATTTATTTAACGGTACCAGGTTAATATTATTATTCATTATCCCATCAGTCCCCACAGCGACAAGGTGACATTAATTAGGAGGACTTGTGCAATCAATATCGTATATTATATTGGTCTGGAGCACAACTGTGGTGATCTTGCTGATGGAACAAATCTCATTCCTAAAGGAGAGCACATTTTGTGATGTCTTACTGCAAAAGGTTTGTTAGGACTGATCAATATAGAATTACTACTTGGGGCACAATCGTATACATTCCTAGTTGGATGTTAGGAAGTAGTAATATACCCCTACATAGCTACCCTATATCTGTATGTATAATCTTCATTATTGTTAGCTATATTAATATAAATTCCTAATTGAAAAGAAAGAAAAAAAGAGAGAAAATGATTTGCTATAAATTGAAGTCTGAAGGAATCATTATACATCTATGAAAATTTCTGAACTATGTAAAATGATTGAAGATTCAATTCATTCTGGAAAGTATCCACTTGAAGATAATCAAAGACATCTGGCAAACCTTGTACAAGTCATAAACAGATCCCCTTCAGCCGATGATTTAAAAAGTAACGATATTAAAATTGAAGTAAGAATTCATGATCTATATGTGTTGAGTAATTATGTTCAAAATATACAACATTTGCCAGGTGTAATTGAAATGGATGTATTGGACTTTTTTAAAATGTTATGTAGGCGTTTAGAGAGAATAGATAAATCTAGTAATAAGGCCACAGGTACAACAACAATCTCTACAGAGAGACTAGGCTTATCAAATAACAGAACGCCTTAAATTGGAATCTAAACAATGTAAACAGCTAGCTGCAACTGTGGGTCAGTGCATACGCGTCAGTGATCACGGGGATTTGATATTAGTTAGCAAGCCTTGTAGAATAAATTATCGTAATTAACATTAAAAATTAATAATATTAAATGTAAATAATTAACATAAATGTAATATTATATATATTAATTTTATTTATTCTGTTATAATGGCAAAAAATTAAGAAATACTAGTTTTTTCATAGTTAATAAAAAACAAAACAAAAGCATTATTTCTGACTTTAATTGAGATAACAGCCATGTTTGTATTCCCCACGATATAACAATGGTAAATATGCCAACAGCAAATATATCCCAAGTGGTACAGGATGTACGTATGAAGGCAATTCCCACCTTCTGAAGGAATATTATAGATAACTATTATACCAAAATATATTGCCAAGGAAACAAAAGTATTAAATTAATCAAAAAATAGAAGCTATCTTTAAGCAATATATACACACATACATTATCTTTAGAAGTTAAAGTCTATAGTTATCCCATATTCACTCATGCCAAATATCAAAAAAGCAGATTTGAGAATGTTTTGTGTTATATTGGAATATGTATATACTGTGTAGGCATTAGCATTAATC
>JAREAI010000329.1:0-3247 GCA_029240435.1 Nitrososphaeraceae archaeon
GGACTACGGGGAAAAGGTTTCTTACCGTTTGAAGAAGAGATTCGTGGAGGAGCATTAGGAGGAGTAGCAGTAATAATGTCTATAGTAGGTTTTATAATATGTAGGAAAGAACCTTCAAAGATGATATCGTCATTACTTTTTATCAATGGAGGATTGATAATTGTAGGTATAATCATAACTGTTGCTGTTGCAAGTCTTTCTTCTGAAGATACTGTAGGTATGGAACGCACAGCCGGCTTCACTATACTACTTGGTGCCATTTTGATTGGACTTGGAGTATGGAAAGCTATGGATGATAAAAAAATCGTGTCAAGTAAAAAAGAATCATCTTCAGTTTGATGACTTTTCCAATGAAAGGTAACAGCATTCATGAAGATTAGACTTGAGCAAGGTCATGTCTTTTAGATTATAATAATGCCATTGGAATCAAGTATGGAAGATATATGTGTACTTTGGCTGGATAATCTTTGCCTACATTAACAGCCGGTTCTCCACATTCAAAACCATGATCTATAATCAAGTCATAATCTGCATTAGCATAATCCCCAAAGTAGACTCATATCTTGAATTGCAACATTATCTACAAAGTCAATCTCGTGACCTTATTTAGTTTTTATTGGTTGTGAGGTATTATACGTGAATACATCACGACCTTCAACCAATAAATAAATAATTCAGTTGTAATGCTATTTTTAAATGTTTAGTGTCCGCTGACAATAATCTGATCTAATAGTGCTGTTTCTGTAACAACAGCATGGACAGCAAGTTGGAAAGACTGACCATATCTGCTTTTTCTCTTTGGGATAGTAATCCATTCATATAATTCTGCTGTTGCAAGTTTAACTGATTGCTAGATTGCAATAGCGGCTGGCTCTTCTTGCTCATTTTCTTCTTTGTTCAACTTCTGTTTAGTCTACGTCGTCCTCCTGTTCCTTCTCTTCCTTACTTTCCTCTGTTAATAGTGGCATTATTAATAATAGCATTGTACAATAGGTAAATAATGCATTGTAAATTTAACCAGACTATCCTATCCAACCTACTTCTTTATACAATCTTAATTGTAAATATTGCTGTATTTCTAACAGAAAAGATTCTTTTTTGATGTCTAAAAAGACATTAGAAGCAATAATTATTTCAAAAACTATTAGAAGTTCTATCATTGCAAAAGATTTGAATTCCTTTGACACCCAGGAGAACCACTTTTAGCTGGAATTGACTTTTATCAAAATGCAATAAAGTTAATAGACAAATACAATAGTGGTACAAAAAATGTAATAAACATAATTCAAACAAATGCCGTATTGATAACTGATGAATAGTGCAAGTTTTTTTGTTAAAAATAATTTCAATATAGGAGTGAGTATTGACTGCCCATAGTTCCTTCACAATCTAGAGAAAAACTGGCAAACAGGGGATTTCGTTTAAACAATGACAGGGATAAACCTGTTGCAAAAATTATAAAATACACCAGGGGGCATTATCTGTACTTAACAATGCATTGAATTTCCTAAAGAGCTATTCAATTTCTTTTACGGAAATAACTTTCAATGGGTTGGTTTCAACATTGGGGAAAATGAGGATGCAAATAAGAATTCATCACTGAGCAATCTAAAAGTGAATTTGCAAATGTTAAAAACAAGTACCAAAGATTTATTTCATCATTCTATGATTTATGGCGAGACTATCATAAAAGTATAGAAATTCGAGAATTCTCCGACCTCTTCAAGATCATAAACTCTAAATTCACAGATCAAGATTATTATAGGACATCTGACGAAACAAAGGATTTAGCAATAATTACCATTCAGAAAAATGGTGACATTATCACAAATTCGCCAGACTTTGCAGGAGGAATAAGCCAGGAGTATGAGAATTTTGTAGTGCTGCGAAATATTAACTCAATAGAAAAATTGAAGACATACTAAAAATAATGTATACAAACAACTTCAAACTGACACAACAGAAGGAATACATAATTGTGCTAGAACTTATATTTTGAGCTATGCGGAGGAAGTTTTTATCAAACAAGTATTATGAACAGACTCATTAAAAAACACTGAAACTACTTCGTATATATTGCATGGCCAGATTTTATCATCTGTTGTTTTAGAAAAATTAAGAATAGAGACTGAAACTAAGGCTATTGATAACATCTCAAAAAAATAAATAAAAGATTATTTTTAGGTATATTTAAAAAAATATAGATTTTGAAATCTGTCTATTTCAATATTGTTTTATCCTGCTATAACATCCTCTGCGGATTCAATGTCAGTAACACAAACTGCCTCTATCTTGTCACCATCAAATTTCGGATCAAGTTTGAACGATACTACATCTTGTACATCAGTTCCAGCTTTGAATTTTATATCCTCACCTAATTCTATATCGTGTTTGTCAGTTCCAGGTCTGTCTACATTGGTACCCTCAAACTTTAAAGGAACATTTTCTAGCAATGCTTTCCTCTTTTCTATGTCTACTTCTCCAGGTGATTCATACGTTATTTTCTCTATTTTTGGATCATCACCACATTCTTCTGAATTGTCATCTAATGCAACAAAGTGATTGTGAAAAATGGGATCGTCTGCATCATCTTGTTCTTTGCTATCTAATACTCCTGCATGGCTAGTTGTTACTATCACTGCATCTAGACCTTTGTCTGTTATTATCGCATATCCAAATGCTCCCTCTTCACCGTTTGTAGGAATAAGTTCATGTGTCCTAATTTGTGCGTCTAATTGATGATCATCTACTTCTACCACTGCTTTCCTTATGTTCAAAAAACCTTCTAATGTATCGGCTATGACCGGTGCTGACGTTAGAATAGTAGTGGCTAATACTGCCAATAGTCCCAATAGGAATATAGGTATTTTCTCCTTCATCAATAGGTAAATTCTTATATAGTATTTATAAGCATCTCCTTTTTTTATTGAATTATTTACTAAACTCCTTATATACTGTTATTTTCTACAATTTTATTCTCTTATAGCGTAATAAACGTTAAAGACTTGATGATACTAGTTGCCAATGATTTAGGAATCCTTTATTATATCCATCCATGAGCATAAAGAGAATGATTTCAGTAAGTAAATTTTTCAAAGAAATCATTAGGCCTAGGTGTCCTTACAGTGGCAATAGCAGGAATGGCATTGGTACCACCACTGATACAATGCTGAGTAATAATATTAACAATATAGAGGTATATGCACAACAACAAACAACACAAACTTCAGTACAACACAATGCTAAA
>JAREAI010000330.1:0-3235 GCA_029240435.1 Nitrososphaeraceae archaeon
TGTTTATCTGTCTTTAAGTGCAATTATGTGTTTCTCTCCATTTTCATAGGTCTTTTCAAAATCTATTTTAAAATTGTATGATCTGAGAGACTCTATTATTGGCTCATAAGTATCCTTACCATGAACTTCTATAAGAAGTGAAATATCTTTACTGTTTGATAATACATTGTGGGCACCTTTTAATACTTCGAATTCTGCTCCTTCAACATCAATTTTAACCCAGTTCACATCTGTTATTCCTTTTAATTGCAATAGATAATCTAATGTATTAGCACTCACCTCTACAAATTTATCTCCAGTTTTATCTTTATATTTTGTAAAAACATAATTGGACATTATACTATGGTGCATCGTATAACCTGATTCTTCATCTGGTAGATATAATTTTATTTTTGTTTCTTTAGAATATACTGCATAATTCAAAGGTGTAACATTGGTTAATTGATTTAGTTTAATATTACTATTTAACATTTCAAAATTGCTAGGATGCGCCTCAATAGCAACTACTTTTCCATTTGCACCAACTCGCTTTGAGCTTATTATTGTATAGCGACCCATGTGTGCACCAATATCTACAACTATATCTCCTTGCTTAGGAAGAAACCGTTCTATTATATCATCTTCATGTCTTGTCATAACTATGAAATCTTCCTTATTGAGAGGACAGTAGATATTGTAATTATGTTTGGGTACATAGATTTCTAACATCAGCGGATCACCTATTTTTAAAAATTTGATAGATCTATACAAAAAATCTTTGAAATTAATACCTCTTTTAGTATAGAACATGTCTGTTCTTTTCTTACCTAAAGCTATTTTAAATGAAAATCTTATACCCCGATAAATAATTTTTAAAAAAGACAGGTAGAATTTATCTAATATAGTTGCTCCTTTTGTTTCCCTTAGCCACCATGAATTGCTTCCTATAGAATCTTGATTAGATAAAGTAGTCCTTTCTTTCATTTCTATTATTTCTTTTTATTCAAAACAGTTTAAATCTCTTTTTAATAGACATAATCGTTCTTGTTTTTAACATAGTTGAATCATTAGATGCAATCTATAAAAAAGTATAGATCAGATTCTTCTAGATAGTCTATCTAAAGAAATCTCTTCCATAATATAGTCAACTTATGATAAATGCAAAACAAATCGTCTATAGATTAGCGAAGCGAGTTATAGGATCAATTATTTTCTATGTCTAAATTAAAAATAAAAGCTATTGTTCTACTGCTAAATAACTACCTCTATACTTCCATTTAAGTTCAAAGAAAATGATGGATAATAGTGGTAGTAATTCAAGTTATTTGCTGAGCAGTAGCTTAAGTATAAATTACAATCGCAATTTAGAGACATTGTTTATCTAATGTCTGATATAATTAAAGTGATAATTGCTGTAATATTATCTAGCACGTCTTTATTTCTGATGGCTAGTTCCTTATCTAAAACCGCAGGAGGATACGAAAATTTTGTCAAAGGGGTTGAATCTATTCCGAATGACAGGTATTTGCAAGCAAAAGTCATAGTAAATGACGACTTTGAGTTGACAGCATATATGGCCGTGACAAACGACCAACAGGTAAAAGGTTTGTCTGTCAAAGACCATTTAAAAGAAAATGAGGGAATGTTATTTGTTTACGAACAGCCTACAAGGCAAGCATTTTGGATGAAAGATATGAAATTTCCAATTGATATTATTTGGTTAGACAGTAATGGCACAGTTGTTCACATTGAACATAATCTACAGCCATGTATCATAACTTTTGTTTTTATCTGTCCATCGTATGTTCCAGATAACGATTCACATTATGTCTTGGAGACAGTAGCTGGTTTTTCTAAAAAGCATGGTATAAAGGTAGGAACAAATGTCGATTTTCAACTAATTAGATGAGAACTTCCTTTGGTCAATTTTCAAAAAATGTTGAATCTTCCTTTACTTTTTAGAGTATTTTAAAACCTGTATGTTGTAAAGCCTACATGAAGTACACGTGAAATTGTTTCTATTCATTAGAACAATTATGTCTCAGCAAACATAATCTGTCACTATGGAGTAAAAATAATTTACTTTCGTATTGTCGAGTAAAAGCCAAGAATGTTAAATGCCTTATTGTATTATAGCATCTATTTTATTTATCGACAATAGAAATATTTCCAAAAGTCTCATCGTTTATTATGCGTTTATTATAACTTGTATCTTCTTACATAATTGCAGATATTCCGACGGATGCCTGACAGAATATTTTTTATTTATTATTTGCCATATATGCACAAAGCGACATTTAGAAAAATATACTCACTAAGCATTTCATCAGCAAAAAAAGAGGCTTTCTGTTTTACATATAATAAGATTTAGATTCCGATTAAAAGATGTAGCAGAATTGTTATCTATCTATTACTAATCATAAAAGTTCCTATTTCAATGAACATGTACTATCTGCAATACTAATTCCTTAGCATAATTGAAGAAAGTTCAAGTGAAAATAAAGAGATTCTATTGCTAAGGAGGACAAGATTTGAAGCATTCAAAAGGAAAAGTTTGAAAAAAATTACAGTTATAAATTAATGGTCAGACAAACGATCATCAAAAACAGCTAACATGCTATAGCTATCGTTTTAATGAAATTAAAGTAAAATAATTAGAATATTAGATAACTTATCAATTATGATAATGAAATATTAACTTCGTTATACATTTGTGAGTGATAGAGCATCATAGAGCTATCTTGTACTACATATTTCTAAAATGAGTTCTTTGACTTTCTTCGTAAAGCAAATCTTATAACTCATATCTTATTACATATACTTATATCAATTATATGATAAAAGAGTAGTAATTATTAAATAATTTAGCTATAGAACCATAGCATTGGAAGAATTCGTATTGGAGAGAATATTAAGATCTCTCGTTGAAGAAGAAAGCATATCTAGACTCCTTAAAACTATTGAAAAAGAAGAGGGTCAGCAGACGATTCAAGATTTTCACGACGTATGGTCAGATTCTGAAGTTATAGAGAAAAGTAAGAAAATATGGGTTAATTAAACAAAAATTAACTGTAAAAAGATAAAAATATGTAATAAGTGAAATTTATGTATTACAATATTGTTAGTAGAAACAAGAGAAGTAATGAAAAAGAAAAGGATTTTAATAGTAGACGATGAACCCGATGTGAATTTAGCTCTAAGAATAGTGCTAGAAGATAATAATTTCATTGTTGATTCGTTTAATGATCCCCTCCGA
>JAREAI010000331.1:0-5232 GCA_029240435.1 Nitrososphaeraceae archaeon
GAGTATGTAACATAAATGTGACAAAACAACCAGATGATTCATATGAAATAGTAGAAGCAAAAAAACAAAAGCAGAAATAAGAAAACAATAAAAAGTCACGAGTACATGCAATATTAAATTCTTCAAATCTCAATCTGAAGAATATTATATATATATATATATATATAAATATTCTTATATTTTAATTTGTTAATGCATAACGCAGAATTATTTTTATCAAAGAAGGCAAAATATATTTAATTTTTATGATATGTGACAACAACAATAAAGAGTGATGCGTTATCTATTAGTCTGGCTACAATCTCCCTTGCTGATATGCCTTTTAATTTTTGCAATTGAAGATAATACTATTACAAATAATAAAAACTAATTATTCGATATAATATTAATTCAGAATATAACTATTATGAATCAAAATCAGTAATATTTATGTCAGAGGTTCTCGCTGTGTATAGAAACAATAACTATAAGATGCCAATAAAAGAATATAACTACTTAATAATTTTGACTGTATTTTATAAGTTAATGCAAAGATCAATGATTAAAATATCTTTAAGAGAACAGATCGAGGATAAGAAAAGAATCATAGTATTACCAGGAGTTTTTGATGCGTTGAGTGCGAGAATTGCAGAACAAGTTGGCTTTGAAGCAATGTTTCAAACTGGATATGGTTCTGCTGCTGCTCTTCTAGGAATGCCTGACTATGGATTTCTCAATGCTGGTGAAACTATAGACAATGCTCGCCGGATCATACGTTCCGTGAATGTTCCAGTTTTAGTTGATGTTGACACCGGATATGGCAATCCTTTAAGTGTATGGCGGCTCGTTCGTGATCTAGAAAGTCTAGGCGCCAATGGTATTTTTCTAGAGGATCAAGTATGGCCTAAACGATGCGGCCATATGACAGGAAAAGATGTGATCTCTAAAAATGATTATATATCAAAATTAAAAGCAGCATTAGAAGCCCGTAAGAGCAAGGATTTTATCATTGTTGCAAGAACAGATGCCCGTGCTCCACTTGGTATAGATGAAGCTATCAAGAGGGGTAAAGAATATCGCAAAATAGGTGCAGATGTTATCTTTGTTGAGGCTCCCAAGACTGTAGATGAATTGAAGAAAATAGCTGACGAAATAGATGCCCCTTTAGTAGCAAATATGATTGAAGAGGGAGTAACACCCAATTTGTCTGCCAATGAACTATTAAAAATGGGCTATAGAATTGCAGTATTTCCATTATCAGGATTATATGCTGCAGCATTTGCCATAAGAGAAGTGTTTACTGAATTAAGAAATACTGGCACGACAAAACAAGGACGTAAAATGATGGTTACATTCAAAGAATTTAATAAGCTTGTAGACTTACAGAGATATTTGGAATTAGAGAAAAGATATCTCTGATCTGCACTTTAGTGATATCCTCTAATCGAGGCTAACACAATTAATGAATAAAAAAGAGGAATTGTTGCCCATAGTACATTTTATATCATGACCAATCTATAACAAAAGGATCTGTCATTCAAAAATCATATTCACTGGTTAAACAGATAAATTTGTGACCTTGAGCGATTTATATGAATCTTAAATATTATTTTTTTTATGATTATAATAAAAAAATTATATTACTATCACTTTCCGTTCCGCTCAGCACGAAGTTGCCTAATTATGTCTAGGACGGCGTCAGCATCTTGTGCCTCTGGATCCAGCTCAAGATAGAGATTTAACATTTCGAGTGCTTCGGTAAGCTTTTCTCTCTTTAATAATATCATACCTTTGTCTCGAATGGCATCTGGATTATATTGGTCTAGCGCAATTATCATTTCATTTGCGATCTCAGCTTTGTCAATATCTTGAG
Source organism: Nitrososphaeraceae archaeon (assembly GCA_029240435.1). Lineage (GTDB taxonomy): Archaea > Thermoproteota > Nitrososphaeria > Nitrososphaerales > Nitrososphaeraceae > JAJNBK01. Next base: position 1,853 of record JAREAI010000331.1, read on the forward strand.
CGTCATAATAACTTCCCTTAACGTTATTTAACATTCGTATCAATACCTGTGTTGGTGTTGCCTTTTCAACAAATGCACGAGTAAGAGGAATATTTTGACGTGAATAGGATTGATCGAGCAATTCTTTCAGAGCATAATCATCCATTATTCTGCCACCATTAAAGGGGTCAATAATTATCTCACTATTGTCATCTTCCAGAATATGTTTAACAAGAAAGTGGGCTGGAAAATTAACTGGAAACAATTTAAAATTTAATGCGTGAGCAATTCGCATATATATTATTGACAATGTGATAGGAATACCGGATTTGTGTTGTAAAACAATGTTAAGATAACTATTCATAGGGTTATAATAATCTTGAATATTTGCTTTAAACCCCTTATCTTTAAAAAGGTAATTATTAATTTTCTCTATTAACTGGGTTGGCCTTAGTGGCAAGAACTTCTTTATAGATTGCTTCAGCTCTTCACCCATTGAATCTAGTTCGTTCAATTTGGCGCTAACATCCAAGTCTGGATATGCAAGTATCCTCGAGAGATGTAGTGCATATTCAGCTAACCTTTCGGTGTCATTAGAAGACACGACAAAATCAACAACGTTAACTTTCCAGTCTTGAATTAAAGACTGAAGGTTATTAATAGACAACATTGTTATATCAAGATCGTTAATTACTTAAATTTTGGTATTTTAAATAATGATATGATGTTTGTTTGATATATATGCATTGATTATCTATTTCTAATGGCAGTATGCAAACTTCAGGTATAATTTGCTAATAATATACGAATTATCTTATCTTGATCTCAATTATTAAACAAATTTTTTATATTCTAGTATCATCTGCACTCTTGAGACACCAATAAGTATGAACTGAACAAAAGACACTATCGCAGTAAGAACAATGATGCGGTAGTATAACTATCGTCTTCATAAAGAAATGCTTAGTAACAATATCATTCTCTTCCGTAACTCGTCTTTCTTCTATAGTATGCGCCACTTCTTTAATGACTCCTTAAGTCTCTGCTGTTTTTTTAGCTATATCCACAAGGGCAATATTTCTCTGACTATCAATATTAAAGACTGCAAACCAATATTTTGTCAATTTTGTTTGATATTTTAGAAATCTCAAAGTCAAATAGATTACTTCTCCAATAGCCTATTGATGTTCATTAAAATTTTATCAATTTGAGGTGAACATCGCTTGATATTAAAGGTATTATAATAAAATAATGGCAGTGATAAGAAGTACCTCTACATTAGAATAATTTAAACAATCTGAAGACTTTTATATGAATAACTGATAATAAAATATATCTTTTGTCATCCGAAATAATTAATCCAAAAGTTCCAATTAAAACTAAAAGCGAGTTTCTAGAAAAACAGTCACTTATATCCCGCGAAAAAATATTACATAATGGCAGATGGACGTATAAATTAGTTGTAAAAAAATCTTCAATAGTCGCAGAATTAGCTAAAAAGCCTATAGAACTAGCAGACGTAGAAGGTGCCCCTTGTTTTAGTTGCAATTATCAGCATCTATGTTCGTCAGACGATGAAACTAGTCAATACAGCCCTGCAAAATGTATGTGGATTGAAGAATGGGTTTTAATGGGTTTCAGCAGAATGTTGACATCACAAGAAGGTTCTAAAAGCGAAGAATAATAGTTGTAAATTTTTCATTATTGCTATAACTTTGGTTTTATTAAAATAATACACAACAGGGTGTCTATACTTTTATTCAACACTCCTTTTACAGGTATCTTAATTTAGGTTTAAATTGTTTATGAGTCCAATATTGTTATTATAAAAAGAGGAATAAAAAATAGTGCTAAATTCAAATAAAACAGCTCTGCTAATCACCTATCCTTTAGAAGAGGTAACAAAAGAAGCAATTTCTTTAGCAGACGCTGCTAGATATTCTATTATTAAAATAGTAAACCAGCGTAATCTTACACAGTCAAAATACGGTATCGGTCGTGGAAAAGCAGAAGAAGTAAAGGAATTAGTTGAACAATTAAAACCAGAAGTAATTATTTTTGATGAGGTGTTAAAGCCAAGTCAGCAATATAATTTAGCAAAAGTATGTAAGATAGACATACTAGATAGAGAGCGCTTAATTCTAGAGATCTTTGAATTAAGAGCAAGCACTGCAGAATCAAGGATTCAGATTAAACTTGCACAGTTACGATATGATATGGTTAGAGCTCGAGAAAAAGTTAAACTCGCAAGAGCAGGAGAACAGCCAGGATTTTTTGGTATGGGAAAATATGATGCTGATGTCTATTATCTAGATATCAAGAAACGATCCGCTATCTTGAAGAAAAAATTAGAAAGAGAAGAGACGAGAAGAGAACTTTTTCGTATTCAACGATCAAGAGCAGGTTTGCCTACCATTTCTATTGCTGGCTACACTTCTGCAGGAAAGACTACTCTATTTAACACTTTGACAGGAGAATCTAAAATGGAAGGAACGCAGGTATTTACTACTCTATCTACCTTTACTCGAGCAATTAATTTGAAAAATGATCAGAAGCTTTTAATTTCAGATACTGTAGGCTTTATTAGTAAACTTCCAGCTTATATGATTGATGCATTTAAATCAACACTTCAGGATATAACTTATTCTGATCTCGTTCTGCTTGTAGTTGACATCAGTCAGCCGATAGAAGAGATTAAGAAGAAACTAGATAGTTCAATTCACATAATGAATGAATTAAAAGTACCTATGACTAAAGTCTTGTATGTGATGAATAAGGTCGATATGACTGATCTTGAAAATGCATATGATAAATGTGATAAACTGGGCTTTTTTCCTTTCGGACCGTATGTTGTACTAGTGTCTGCAAAGACATATTTTAATATAGATAAATTAAAGGATTCAATAGCATTACGAATATTTTCTAAGGATGCAAAGAAGGAATCAACAGAGATTATGAGCGAGATTGGTGATGGTAAGACTAGAAACAATATCAATTAGTTGTATAATCACATACAATATTTTTGCTTAATTGTATCATTTATGTTTTGTATATATATTAGTGCTACATGGTGCTGCCTTGTCAATTAAATATCGCTTTTCATAATGCTATAGCAATATTACTTATTTCTGTCAACGTGAGTCATAGTTCTATGAATATTTTCATATAATTGAAGGAAATCCATTTTATTTCATTGATAAGAGTAAAATATGCCGTGCTATGTGGAGCAAAGATCAAGAAGAATATAATTATTTTCTTATAATGCAAATCTTAATATGTGAATAATGTAAAGGGGTAGATCCGAACGTAACAATTAAAGGCGGCGTCGGGATGATTGTGGTCATAGTGCCATTTTGTGATTCTCCGACCTCCAGTTGCGCTCATAACATGGAGATTCGATA
>JAREAI010000067.1:0-14175 GCA_029240435.1 Nitrososphaeraceae archaeon
TTCCTGATACCATTTTTAGTGTCTGATTTCATTTGAAACCTTCTAAAAAGTCCTTCTCAGAAATTAGGCTAAAAATTTATAGCTTTAAGATTACACTATCAAGGAACGAAATGAATACTTTAATCTATTAGTTTTATTTATAAACATCATCTTATATTATTCTCTATATATGCGAGTACGGAAAAGGAGGCCAACATTGTTATAGAGTTCCTCTTAGCGGTAACGTTATCAGTGTCACTAGCTGATATCCGCACAGTTAGTGGAGGAACAGAAACCCTTCATAGGACTTTTTGACTCTGCAGGTGTGTTTAAAGAAATTTTGGTGAGCAAATAAAAATAAAAGATGTTTGTGTTCAAGTTTCAGTGGATTATTCAGACTGCAAGACTGTGACAAGTTCGTCTTCAAAGCAGTCAGAGAAAGTAACCTTTAGCATTGACTAAATTCATTCTCTCTTCTACTTTTGCTTCTGTGTAGCCAGTGAAGACTCCTTGCGAGACCTTAGCGCAAGATATAGGAAGATAAATCCTATCACTGCTCCTACAATTGCCCAATGGTAAGAACTAAGCCCTTCGATCAGGATGGGTGGTGGCTTTCCATATCCAAAGACAGGATATATTGAAGGCGGCTGACTGGTGACGACATAGCCAAAGAAAGCAGCCCCAAACATAAGTCCGAATCCCTGGCTGGCAAGAATGGCAAAGAGAGTTGTCTTCCAACTTCTTTGATACTTTTGTGTTTGTCTGTTTCCTAAAGCCATTTTAGTACGCCCTCCTATAATATTCGAGTATTTTTGGTGCCACCCAAAGCCCAAGGGCGAAGACCATATGAGAAACCCAGGCCGTGAACCACCATATCCAAGGCGGGAGAGCATCGGTTAGGACCCATACTGGGAAAACCACCCAGTAGATTACGGTCATAGCCCAAGCGAAAGCAAAAGCAGACAACAGTGTATATCTTCTCACGAGTATGTAATAGGCCATGGCAAATCCCCATCCCCGCAGGATATGGGCTGCAAGTCCGGCTGTTAGGTTTTCATAAGTGAAGAGAGTGCCTGTACTTCCCAATATACTAGCCCCCCAGTCAAACCAGTGATCCCAGAATGGGACGCCAACTGCAAGATTGATAGGAACCCTGGCCCAATCATAAAGTGTGTATGGTATAAGTGCCATGACAGCAAAAGTGGCTAGTCTTTTAGGCGTAATTCCGCTTTTGCCTGGAAGAAGTGCGATGAGTGGAATAGCTAACAAAACCGGCAACAAAGTCAGGTAAAACATGCCTGAAGAAAGGGTTACACTTGTAAATGTTATCCAATAGGCAAATAGTCCTAACTGCGGGCTAGAAAGAAGTAGTGCGAACAATCCACGATAGCCAAACCATCCTCCACCGCCTTTGTCATAGAAATAGCTTAGAAATCCTCTTCCTCCTGCCTCTCTTTCGCGGACATAGTCTGTCATGGACCTGTCTTCTCCTCCTCCGCTTCCTTCTCCTCTAAATTACAATGAGCGTACATCTCTGATCTCCGTACTTTGGCTATTGGTCCAGGAGCGCACTTTATCATTTCGATCTCCCACTAAGGTAGTATTGATTGACCAGTTCAATGTAATTGGCATCATGGTCTGAGTTGTGGAGTCAATTGCTGAAGCATCACCTCTGCAGGAAACATCTAGGGTGTAATCGTCGTATTTATCCACCAATGGTTGATAGATGTACCAGGGTTCACTACCTGTGGGTTTGGGAAATGCAGTTTCGGAATGGCTGCACTCAAGAATAACTTTTCCTTGGGAAATACCTGCTGCTGTGAAATTGAAATCATTCACTTCCAATACCAGAGGAAAACCAATCCAATCCAGAAACTTTCTGTCCAAGACCCCCACCTTTACTAAATAGGTAGCCTCTTGTGCTCCTTCTACACTCTTGACGCTGGTGAGGTTGGCTACTTGACTCACCGATGGTTCTACACCATCAAAGGCATCAAAATCTCGCTCGTCTATCCTTGGAAGTGTCCAAGTGGCGGTTCTTCCATAGACAAAGGCATAAGGTCCTATATACATCAGTATCAAAAGTATGATAATCACGGGAGGTGCAAGATATCTAGATCGAGTTCGTGTATCAGATGACATGCCTTTTCTCCAAATCCCTACTTTGCCGTCGAGATACAAATTCAAAGTCATTGAAACTAATAATCATTTTATAGGCATTTATTAGAATAGTACAATTGCCTAAGTGATTATTTATTTTCCTCCACCTTCTGAAATAGACAACGCATCGGTATGTATATATACATTACTATAAATGGCAAAAATATTTGACATTGTTCATAATTTGGCAAAATTACAACTTATAATTCAAATATCTGCCGTTTGTAAATAAGTTAAACAAAAATCTATTGTTGCTAATTTATTATGCTTTATAGTTCTATAATTTGAGTTGCTATATTTAGGTAGTTGTATTAGTTTTGTTTTTAAATATTAAATAAATTAAAATATAATTTTGTTATATGATAGACTGCTTACTTGACGCTAGCAGATTTCAGAGAAAAGGAAGGTTCTATTAAATTAAGTTAAAAACTGCTCTTATTGTAATAATCAACTAACATACATATTAAAGCAGATTAGGTATAACATACTTAGTTTATATTTATTTTTCGGTACATGAAAATATTATCATAAAAAACATGATTTAGTTCTACCTTTAAGGTACTGGGTTGTTCTTCTTTATGATATCTATTTTTCCATTTCAAGAATGAAGAGAGATGATGTGTGTTTTATTAATATCAGGAATTTATAGACTTGAGGATACGCCAACTGTAGTACGCGCCACATCTTTTGAAACAGAGACTAACAGGAAGGAAAATAATAAAGAACAATCAGTAGTATAAATATAGTAATAACAAAGACCAATATATAGATGCCTTCGTTAACCAATATTTAATGAATTTTAGAATTAAAAGAGGGCTTATCTTATAAGTTATATTGCACAGAATATTGTGACTATGTCTGCAAAAGGATTCTTGGCATTAATTGCCATTTTAGCAACAACACTAACGGTTTTAACATTGGCGGCAGTAGCAGCTACAACTAGTCTTTCTAATTCAGCATTTGCGCAAGGAAGAGAAAAATTTGTTGCAAATCTATCAGTTTCCGGGGTAGTACCACCCATAGATTCAAAAGCAACAGGTAGTGCTGAATTTGAACCTACTACGGATGCTAGTAGTATAAGCTATACAGTTAATGTTACAGATATCAATGCGGTTAAAGCAGCTCATATCCATATTGGTGAGATAGGACAAAATGGACCTATAGTAGTCACATTATTCAAATCTGAAACTCCAACAGGTCAAGTAAGTGGGCTTTTATCTAAAGGAAATATTACTTCTGACAAGTTCGAAGGACCAATGGCTGGTAAGCAGTTATCTGATTTAATCGATGTTATGAAGAGTGAAGGAGCATATGTTAATGTTCATACACAACAAAATCCTGATGGAGAAATACGCGGGCAAATTGAGCCAGCACCAGGAGAGGAGGAGGAGGAATAGTCATAACAAAATTATTTTATTAATTACATACAATACAGTAACGGCTTGATCTATCATGATTATTTTCTAATCACTCTATGCTTATAGTCAGTTAGGGATGACAATATGTAAAATAAATCTACCATTCATTTTTAATTATCTTTCCTAACTATTGCTAAAAAGAATAAGACTAGAACACCAAATATCATAGAAGGTAATATTATATCACTATATCCCTCCCTTAAGAATATAAAAACATCTTCCAAATATTCATAAAATAAATAGGCAGCAAATAGAGCAAATGCAACTATGGCGTATAATATTTTTTTTATACCTGTATTTCTATAAGCAGAAATTGATAGTGCCAACAAAAGAAGGGAAAGTACCGTACTGCTTACATATATTATAGCTTCTACGGTATGAATCAGGTCAATCTGAAGAAGAAATGATCCAAAATGATGTACACCTATTATTATTGTTCTCCTCTAGATAATGACAGAAACATTTCAGCTAGTCTATTACTCCACTTATCCCAAATACTAGGATAATAATTCTTCAACAATGTCACTATGTATTTCGAATCACTACTATGAGATAGTTGGTATCTTGTGTATTTTCCTTCTTTTGCTCCCCCTATTATCTTAAAATCAATCAAGTGTCTGACATGCCAGTTTACAGATGCAGCTGATATTCCAATGCTGTTTACAATATCTGTCTGTGTAGGATTTTTCTGTTCAATAATAAACATCAGTATTTCTCTTGCAGTTTCTTGTCTTAAAAATTGGAGCAGATTTTTTTCATTATCCTTAAAAACTCCATGAAGAAAATAAAATTTATGCGAGCCTCGTCTAGATGAAGTTATCCTCTGCATTTTTTCTAGTTTAAGTAACTGGTATTGAACTGAGCCTATTGAAATACCTAGTTCACTTTTGATCAGTCGTAGATGACATCCTGGTTTTTCCTGAATAAAGCGTAGCACTTTGCCCCCATTTCCTTGCATCACCTCTTTCACAATCAATCAGTCCTCTCCAATGATAAAATTAGCATGATAGTTACTCTGCTTAGCAATATATTATAGCCTTAATTTATGTGTGATTATAGATAGATCAAGGAGGAATAAGAGAGCAACCGTCAGGATCTAAAAAAAGTATTCACCAATAAAATTGAAGGCAAAAAAGTAAAATCAATCCGCCAATGTGTGTTGTTCAGATTCTAACAGTTGACTATATTTCTCTGTCAATTTACTCCTTTCCTAAAGGTCTTTCTTAGTATGGCAGAAGACTCCCTTCCTTCCTCAAAGCAATGTTTGTTTTTTTCAATCTTACCAAAGTTTTCTTTAGATTCAATAGCTAATTTATTTTTCTTGGCAAATATTTTGTATGCTCTATATAGATCTTCTTTCGTTGTTCTATTATCATACTCAGTAGAGTCTTCATCTATTGCATCTTTTAAAAAGGATACAGATATAGTATGAGCTATAGTTAATCTAAGTTGTTAGAAGCCTTCTAGGTATTATTATGTCATAATAATAGATGCTAGTGGATGATATTACGTATGTGTGTAGGTGTGTATGTGCATCCAACCTAAAAGCTAAAATATAAAATAAGAAAATAAAGTCACTACAGCCCTGCAAAAGTTACACACCCCACATCTGACCATATTATAGCTAGAACGAACAAAATGCTTATTCTTAAATCGAAATCGCTTGTTGATTCTGTTGAATATTCTACTTCTTTTTTCTCCTTCTTTTTCTTTTATAATCTCATAAGAAAGTGATGAAGACGACGAGGATCCTTCATTCATAAATATACTCATTCTAGCGTGATTTTATTTAAAGATCTTTTTATTAAACACAACAAATTAGTTAATAATAATCCAAGGTTAAACTATCAAGATAGTTATAATGGTGTGCTTTTTGATGCTTTGACGACAATTATGATCTTTCTTTTTCTAAACTCAATTCAACTAAAGAAAAGTGTGAATGAATTATTTTAACGTTCTAGTACACATACACAACTGCTGTTATTCTCTATCTTTTGGATATATCAATTCAGATTTACCTTCTTTATATTCTTCTTTAGGCCCATGATAATCCTTAGGATATGCCTCTTCATTTAATTTCTTAATAGGCTCTCCTGTAGGCAACGGAGCATTTTTGTCAACCTGGTATTTGTATATCTCAGGAAAATCTATATCTACAATTACATTTCTTCCTGCTGCTATTATCTTAGATTTTGGAATATCAAACCTATAATTGGATTCACCAAATACCACTATCTTATCATCTGTCTCTCTTTCATTACATGTCCCACATGATCTTCATTCTTTGCCCTTACTCCTTTATTAAAAAGAGATTTTGGATACTGCTTTTCATATGTTCCAAGATCTATATCACTATCAGGTGAAGTCCATGGGTCTTTACGACTAGTTGGAAGTGGGTCTTCACGAGGAACTTTATACTTTTTGACTATATCATATAGCTTGAGACCTATGAGAACATTAGCACCGACTTGCTGAATTTCTGAAACTGGTATATCATATCTCTCATGTCCTCCTCCAAATACTATAATCTTATCAGGAGTTTCTCTTACAACATGTCCTATGTCAGGAGAGTCTAGTGATTTTACACCTTTATTGAAATATTTACCTGAAGTCATATAATATTATTTTAGTGTTAATGATTCTAATATACTTTCTAAATTCATTCTCTTGGTTATTGCTTTGAGTACGAATATGCCTATGCATTTCTGAAATCCTAATCAGTACAGAGTCTTTAGAAGTATAGTTGATTTTAAATACAAAAGTAAATATTCAGTAATGAAATTACTTGCTACGCTCCAATTTGTGGACTTGTCCATATATTATATCGTCTTTGGTCACACTATCATATAGACAGTAAATATCTCCAGTAATGCTATTGGCGTAATTCCAGACAGATCTACAGCTTGACCATTAATTAGTGATAGTAAGTTAACTAAAAAACAAAGTATATAGAGCAAATCAAAATCTCATTTAATAATTTAATTATTTGAAAACAAAAAAATGACGACAACAACACATGTCATTTGAGTAGTAATCGTAATTAGTTAACCCTCAATCCCCTTTTTGTCTATTCTGGTTATAATGATATTCTTACTCATCACCATCCTCTATAGTATCTTCTTCCTGGCTCCGATTCTCCCTCCTCTATCTCAGTTAATATTGAACTCTATTATTATTGTCGATACATATATCATGTTTGATAATAATGATGATACTACAAAAAGAAAAGAAGATAGACTCATCAAAGACTATGATACAATACTAAGAGAAGCTGCATTATTAACTACTTTTGCAGGTATTTTGTTTGGTTTTTTGTTAGAGATATCAATAAATACTCCTGACGATTTTGCTTTAGGAGATAAAATAATTTTACTTTTGTCTCTTTTCTCTATCACCATAGCAGCTTCACTTTTTGTAATGCCTGTAATCTATCACCATCTACAATACCCATACAAAGACCTGGACAAATTCAAGATACGAAGTCATAGATTTATTATATTTTGTTTGATTCCTGCTGGCATTACATTATTTCTTGGTCTTGCTTGCACTTTCATCTATACTAGATAGATTTCCTGCATTTATACTAGCTGCAATACCTTTCGTACTTGTCTATATATTATTTAGAATAAGAAAATAGTACGGTTGAATATGGTATCTATAAATACCCAATATTGCATTTATTACTTTATTACGATGCAACACCTTAGTCCTTTTTGTGCTTGTACTTGTACTTGTTGATTTACTACTGCTATTGAATTTATTGTTACTAAAAGAGTTGCTGCTATGATTAAATTAAATGCTATTTTTATAGTTATATGCATCTGCAAAGAGTGATCAATAAAAAGAATTGATGTTGGTTGCCACCGTATGGTTACTTGCATTATGAGTTTGTTAATAGTAAGATCAATAGACAAGGTACTATTTTGATAGAAGTCTTTAAGAAGTGAGATATAATTTTCTTCTACCCCTATTACCAAAAGTATAGAAATGATTCTTCTTATCTGCTGCTATTATTATTACTAGTAAGACACATAAATTCTCGGATTCTTACCCTCTTTCTCTTTTCGTTCAAACAATTGCACGAAATCTTTCAATGACTTTACTCTTGGGCTATAGTCTTCTTCTTGTTCCACCTTCTGCTGCTGTTTTCGTCCTATTATTATAGTTGTTTTATTTTTATTATACTCAACTTTCTCTCTTTCCATTGTTATTTTAATAGCCTTTGGTAGTCTGGATTTAAGTACATCAGAACTTATATTGCAATATCCCTCTTTTTTGTTGTTGCTGCTGTTGTCGTTGGTATCATCTGACCATGCTTCAGAGAATAAATGCTTTATTACATAGGATTCACCATCGTATACCTCCTCTCTTAAATATCCTAAATATCCGAATTTATGCAAACTCTCCAAGGTCTCTTCAACTGGCGTCTTAATTATTTCGTTGTGCATCTTCTCTAAGTAACTTTTCTCCTCAGCATGATCGTCCCATTTGAGATAACAATTGATAACACGAATATTATTATTTTTCTCCTTAGTTAACTCCGCTTGATTCATTTTCTCTATCTGTCTGTCTCTTTTTCTTTGTCTATTTCTCTCTTCTGTTATTTATCTCTCTCTATCAATCAATCCATTAATCTACCAATTAATCATAACTAAACTATTCAATCATTAATTTACCTAAAGTCAGGACTTAAGCAAAACTATTGATAAAGTAGAACTCATGACAGCACTATTAAAGTATTTATTTTTACTAACATTTAGTTGGTTAGTCGTGTCTCTAGGCAGCGACTATTATTCTTATTATGTGTATATACTTATTATGCTCCAGTTCCATTATCATCATCCTCATCATCTTCTTCTCCAGTATTAGATTCTGATAGTTCATTGCTATTGACTTCATAATCTCCCTCCTGCTCACCATTATCAGTAGTTTATGTCTGCATCACCCTCCTATTATGTTGATTTCTTCTTCTCTTGTCTTTCTTTTCTTTTCATTTGGCAGAGGATACCATATGTATCAATAGATAATTGGGTCTTGATTCTTTTGTTGATTATTTCTCCTTCTCTTCATTCTTTCTATAACAACTGTTGTCATCTAATGTTGTAGCCCCGCAGCATTAGTATTATCGTTCCCAAAAGAAGAAGAAGTTACTACGATTACTCTAAAACCTTATTAGCAGCTCATAGATTTTATAATTGGCTGAATGCAATGAGAATAAGTTCTAGCCAATTTTTGAAGGAACCTGGAAAGAAGACTTGTCATAAAAAACCATTCAAAGATAATAGAAGAACTGTTGTTGCATTATTATCACTATTAATGACAGCAGTCATAAGTATGACAAATACTATTACAACCCCATTATCATTGTTCAACCAAGAAGCAAGAGCATCACAAGAACAACAACAAGAGAGTACAGCAGGACTCAAGGTGTTTGTAGATCTATATCACAATGGAAGAGGTTATGCCGAACTGTGTGTTCACTCATTGCTCAAGATCTAGGTTGTAGGACAATTAATTTGTCGCAATATACTAATAATCCAGTCAGATCAGGGCCTTGGATCTTTAGCCCAGGAATGGTTGAAGTTGGTGGGACATTCACGGCATGTGTCACTAATTTGAACACAGGAGGACAATCACGTTGTATTACTGGAACAAATGGCCCAGAGAAAGAACCTGAATATATCTCCCTTACAGTTCCTGGGATTCGAGGTAATAATAATAACATTTTACCACCACCACCACCACCACAACTACCTGGGTTTCTACGTATTGGCATTAACTGGAGGCAGATATGTAATGATTTTGACAGATCTATTATTGAGCCATGTGATACACTAGTTACACGAGACGGGTATGGCTTGACTGCTGAAGGAGTGCGTGTATTAGCATGTTTTGCAGGTGGCGCATTGGTACTGCTGTACCCAGAATTATTACGTTATTCATATCTGTGTGGGCAAGGCGGAGGAAATTAAAGATAATATTATTATGAAAGTAGACAACAACTAATTGATTATAACAATCAATCCAATCAATCCAATCTTTAAATTACATAACTAGACAATCAAAGAAAATGCTAGCCGTGAAGAAGATCCTATAATGATAACCTATTTTATCGTTGTAAATATTAGAAAGTCAGACATGACACCACTTCCATCACAAGACACAAGCCCATTTTCTATAAATGTGTATTACCAGGGCAATGACATGAACCATTATGTTATGTTACCGGGTGGAACACCATGAGGATTATAATACTATCTTTAGCGATACTATTTACGTTGACATCTGCTGGAATAGCATTCGCACAAAAACCACTTCCCGACGATCTTGAAGTCTATATCGATGAAAAGATAGGTGAACACGCTTCACTTGTTGCAAACGTTGTTTATCAAAGTAATATGCTTGTTGTATTACGTGGTGATATCTTAATTCCACATTATCTTAATCCTATTAGTAATACTAGTCTATCAGCAGATGAGTCAGGTGCTTCTGCAGATGACCTAGAATATAATCCTGTCGTATGGAAAGTTATAGAGATGTTGGAACAAGAATTTGGTTACTCAATAGATAATATAGCCGTTAATGGTTTAGGCAGTAGAGATAATCCTGATAGATTGTACGTAGTGATGACAAAGCAATAATCAATAATCTTCCTAAAACGGAAGTATATATGTTGATGATCATAGATGAGGCTATGAAGACATCTGCAATTCTGCGATGGACGCATAACGGAAATATCATAATACTGAGTAATGCTTGTCATCTGTTCATCCTAATTAGATCCTGTTCCATCTGTTTAAACTCCTTCTGTTTTAGAGTTGTATATTCTCTTTTAAGCGTTAGTATCTGCGCTGACACCCAATGTAGTGTTTCTATCTCTCCCCATAGATTGTCTGTATATGCTCTGTTCTGACACTCATGAATCTCTCCTTTCTTCTGTATGATTCTATTATGCAGTATGTCCTGAAGTGCTTTTAACGCTGATACTTCTGATGCTGGTGCTACATCTGATTCATTCAATATATGAGCTGGACCTATCAAGTAGGTTATAAGAATTGGAATACCAAGCAGAGAATGAGAGGGGAAAGACAGACAACTACTCACATATTCCTTAAGTGGAAATATATAATATATCGCCCCAGCAATAGCAGACATACTATACTAATAGTAGCTGAAAAAAACAATGGATAAAGGAAACGAAGGATAGTACCAATAGCAATGAGTGAGGTCTGGAATAAAGTCTACAAATCAGACAGCACTTTCTTTGGAGAGCAGCCTAGCAACTTTGCCTTACTTTGTTTTAATCATATGAAAGCTAACAATGCAACTAAAGTATTGGAGCTAGGAGCAGGCCATGGTAGAGATACAACATTTTTTGCATCAAATGGAATTGAAGTAGAAGCATTAGACTATTCTGTAGCTGCTGTTGAGATACTAGATAAGATAGCAAAGCAAAAAAGGCTACCAATAAAACCACAAATCTTTGATGTCAAGAACTCGCTTCCATTTCCAGATGGCAATTTTAATGCGGTATATTCACACATGCTGCTTAACATGAAGTTTTCACTAGACGAGCTTTATTTTATATTTTCAGAAATAAGAAGGGTACTAAAGCCAAAAGGTTTGAACTTCTTTTCTGTCAGAAACCACAATGACAAATCCTATGGCCAAGGTAGAGAGATAGATAAAGGAATCTATGATATAAATGGCTTTCAAATCCGATTCTTTACAGAAAAGGAGCTACAAGATTTGACAACAGAAGGAGGCTTTGAATTACTCTGGATAAAAGAAGAATATGAAGAACCAGTTACACTTTATCTTGCGTCTAGCAGGAAAATATGAATGAAATTTTCTAACATACTAGTTCAACGCTTTGGCATCCGACACCAACTACTTATCGATAACGTCTTTCTGATTCTTTAATAGGATAATCATTAGCACTCATATCACGTATACGCATCAAACCATTATCATCAAATTCCCAATGTTCATTACCATGTGTACGCATCCATTGGCTTGGATTATCTACATCTCTCCACTCATATTCAAACCGTACAGAAATGCGATTTCCGGTATAGCACCATAATTCTTTCATTAAACTATAATCAAGTTCTCTAGTCCATTTACGTTTTAAGAAAGCTATGATGGCTTCTCTACCAGTGAAGAATTCGGTACGGTTACGCCATTGGGAATCTATCGTATAAGCCTTCGCAACAAGCTCTGGATTTTGTGTATTCCATGCATCTTGGGCCTTTTTAACTTTTGCCCTCGCCTTTTCTTCATCGAAAGGAGGTCTAATGTTTGTTATACTTGCTGCCATCATAGTTATTGGAATGAACGATCTAATATTCTCTATGGAAATAAACCAGCAATAAACTTTCCAATTTGGAAATATATTTTATATTCTTAATTGTATGCTATGATTAATTGAACTAGCTTCATCTTTTAATGTTCATATTATTTTCAGACAAGAATTCTACTACACTAAAAAGCGCTGAAAGTTCCTTGGAAAGATGGTCACAAAAGGTTCCTAGGATTTCAAAATCAGCAGGACTAAGCTTCTTTTCACTAAACATTGCAAGAACACCAATAGCTTCCCCTTTGTAAATAAGAGGATATCCCCCATAGGATTTTAATTTCTCCTTTTTTGCCCACTCAGGGTACCTTATTCTAGGATCATTTACAACATCATTTGAAATTGCAGGTTTTTTAGTCTTCACAATTGGTCCTATCTTCAGAGAATCTATTGATACTTTGGAAAATTCACCGTCAATATTTTTGTATTTACCAGCACTGAACTTCAGAATTAAGTTACGCCGTTCCTTATCAACAAACCATATTCGTGCAAATTTTGCCCCAAAGTATTTTACCAAACTTTCTACAATTTTCTGAAGTTTGTCATTTAGATTATCATATTTCTTAATCGAATTGAGAATCTGATAGACTCGTTGTTTCTGCTCCTTTAATCCCTGTTCGTCAAATAAAGAGTACGGAGAAAGTTTTATTGTCCTTGATTCGTATGAGCGATAATCTCCTATTAACTCTGCAAACCTATTCAAGAAGTTATTACTTTCCAATTCATATTGATCTATAGAATCAAATACGAAATAAGATATCCAGTCAAAGTCTCCACCTCCTCCTACATCCCTACCTATTCTAGCAGAATAAAGACAGAAAGGTGACTCTTCGACATAATTCTTTAGTCTGTCAATCAGAGTCTGTGAATCTTTTGAGAATTTGAACTTTAGAAGTATTATTCTACTTACCTTTTCTGATACAAAACTAGGATTAAGAAGTGCTGAATAACCAAGTATTACATCGCTTTTCTCTAGCCTTTCAAGCCTGTGTCTTACTGACCTGTCTGTGATGTCGTAGCCCATCTCTTTCAGCGTATGAGCAATTTGCAGCGAAGACATACGTGCATTCTTGCCGAGTTGAGAAAGAATTATCTTATCGATCTCATCAAGCAATCTATGATACAAAAAAGTTATGATATTATTAAATATTTCCAACTTGGAAATAAGACAAAAGCGCGCAATTTAGCTTATAAAATAATACCTTATTACCAAATGTACATCTTTCCAAAATGGAAAGGTTTGTTGAATTTGCTTTCCGTACACGTTATTAATTTATGTGTGTATACATATATTATGAATATACAAAATCAGACCATCAGTGTTGATGGGCAGACAATATTTTATCGCGAGGCTGGAAACAAAGAGAAGACACCAACGATCTTATTGCTTCACGGATTCCCTACATCGTCACACATGTTCCGTAACCTTATTCCTGCTTTAGCAGACAAATTCCATTTGATTGCCCCTGATTATCCTGGTTTTGGCAATAGCTCTATGCCTACAGTAGACGAGTTCCAGTATACATTTGACCATTTGGCTGAGATCGTAGACAAATTTATCGAGCGGATAGGATTAGAAAAATATAGCATATATGTTATGGATTATGGCGCACCTATAGGATTTCGTCTTGCAGTCAAACATCCAGAGAGGATTGAAGCCTTGATAATACAGAATGGGAACGCATATGATGAAGGTTTAAGAGAATTTTGGGAGCCGCTCAAGGCCTATTGGAGTGAGCCAAATGAGAAGAACAAGGATGCTCTTAAGAAACTTTTGACTGTCGAAGCTACTAGATGGCAATATACACACGGAGTAAAGAATGAAAATGCAATCAGTCCTGACAATTGGCTTCTTGACCAGTCGCTACTGGATCGTCCAGGCAACAAAGAGATTCAGCTTCAATTGTTCTACGATTACAGATCTAATCCTTCGTTATATCCTCAATGGCAAGAGTACTTTAGAAAATATCAACCGCCGACACTTGTAGTTTGGGGCAGAAATGATTTCATATTTCCTAAGGAGGGAGCAGTTCCATATCAACGTGACCTGAAGAACATAGAAGTCCACTTATTGGATACTGGACATTTCGCATTAGAAGAGGAAGGTGAACTAATTGCTGAGTTGATTTCCCGTTTCCTAATAACTAGAAAACATACTGTTGATAGGGTATTAATAGCATGATAACAACTGTGAAAATTCTGTCCATCAACATTGGACTTCCTCAAGAGGTTTGACATTGTACAATATGACTCTGTTGATAT
>JAREAI010000332.1:0-3214 GCA_029240435.1 Nitrososphaeraceae archaeon
TTTTAGTAGAAACAATAAAAGAATCTATTCTATTTGGTCATATTTTTTCTTTTATGTCTAAAATATTCTCCTTTGATTTTTATTGACTTGTTTGTCTTTTGTTTGCATAATGGACAATTAGCAGAAAAGATCTCAGTTGCGTGGTGATATTCATTTTATAGTTTCTTTGAAAGAAAGATTTATCTTTTTATGTTTTACTAATTATATCTTCTCTGTTTGTTCCTTCAAGTATCCATGAAGTGTACCATCAGCAGTGTTAAACAAACCAACGCCATTAATATCATGCCAGTCTCCTAAAAGATTTGATCTATCCAATGAAGATATTAGTATAAAAATAATAAACAAATGAGGAATTCTACCTTGTACTTTCACAAATATATTTTTGCGGTATTATTTATTGAATTTGTATTTATAATAACAATAGAATCACCATTATCAATACAATTAACCAATTCTTTAACAAATGATAGAATTGTAGAAGAGGCATTAGCACAACCATCATCACCTCCTACAAACACTTCAATAATAATAAATAACAATTCAGGAGAACAAAATAAATCTAAAATGATAAAAGCCGTTGGACATTTTGCAAATAACCAAATACAAGACGGAATTGTAACATGGATTCAGGGAGGATTTTGGGAATTAAAAATAAATGATACAGATAATAGTAACGTTAACAATAACAAATCTCAATTAATCAATAACAATAGCATTAGTAAAGCAAATTTTATTGCTAATTTTACAATGATAAAACCAGATGGTACTTTCTCATAATCATAATATCAATAACTTTGTTTCTAAGAATGCTATAATTACTGACAAGGATATAGTTGTAATGGGAATAGCAGATATCTTTTCTGATGACAATAATAACGAATACAAAAGTGTTCCTTTAACTATTCACCTTATGGGTAACGAAGTTTTAGGACTTACTATAGATGTTGGTAAAACGAAAGGACATTTTTCTAGCTCAAATGAAATGTTTGGAACGTTAATCAGTGGAATAGGATTAGATACATATGCTGCTGATAATTCCTATATTAATAAAACAATGATACATCAGGATATTATTGCAACAAATGATACTAAAGAGAAAGAATCTATGACTATGATGCAACATTGAATTTTCTGCATTTTACTAACTTAAAGAATTGAAGTCAAGACAAAAATAAAATAAAAATTAAAAATATAGCGAATTATAGATTCTATCTATATCTTTCTTGTTTCTCCTTTCTGCTGCTTTTGATATAGACTAAAGAGATTGTCGCAGCTAATACAGACACTAATGCTGCACCAATGAATGCCAAATGAAATCCATTATTTATTGCATCAAGATTTGCTGTACCTATGTCAATCAATGTATCTGTATGAGTAGAGGCAATAGCAACAGTGATTGCAAGACCTAACGCGGAACCTATTTGGTATGTTGTGTTGACAAGACCTGATGCTATACCTGTATCTTCTTTTTTTGCATTTGCTACTGATGCTGTTAATGCTGGTATGTATGCAAACGACATTCCTAGTGCAGATATAATTGATGCAGGCAAGACATAGACCATGAAAATTTTATTGTTACCTTCAGTAGTAGTATTAGCAGGTGTAAAACTAAAGAGAGTCATTCCTATTGTCAAAAGTGTTAGTCCTATAATTAGATTCATTTTAATTCCAAATTTGCCTATCAATTTAGGTGTAGAGCCTATCATCATTATCATAATAAGTAATGTCATAGGTAATAATGCAAGTCCACTCTCAAATGCTCCATAGTTTAATATTTGCTGTAGATAAAGATTGAGAAAGAACCACATAGAAACCCATGCTGCACCTAGTAAGGCCATAACCATATTTCCTGAAAGCAGATTTCTTGTTGTTTTGAATATGTGTAAAGGTATGAGTGGTTCTTTGGTTCTTTTTTCTATCGCAATAAATGTAGCAAATAGAACTGCAGATATCCCTAAAAGAGAAATAGTCTGTGCTGATAACCATCCTACGTCATTAGCAGTAACGATAGAATAGACCAATGTAACAAGTGATGCAGTTATTGAAATAGCCCCAAGATAATCTATTTTTCCTTTCTTTCTTGTTCCCTGAGGAATTAGTTTAGGTGTTAAAACTAAGACTGCTATTCCTATAGGAACATTAATCAAGAATACCCATGGCCAATCAAGCCATGCTGTTATAATGCCACCTAAGAAAACGCCTGCTGTTCCTCCTGCTGGTGCTGCAGCTCCCCACATACCCATTGCTTTATTCATCTCAGCTTTGTTATTTACAAATAGGCTCATGACTATTGAAAGTGCAGAAGGAGCAATGAGGGCAGCTCCCAATCCTTGCATTGCTCTTGAGGCTATTAACATATCATTTGATGTAGCTATTCCTGCTAAAATTGATGATACTGTAAGGACAATAAAGCCTGTAACAAAAATTCTTTGCTGTCCAAAGATATCAGATAGCCTTCCACCAAGCAATAACATTGTACCAAAAGATATAACATATGCGTTGAAAATCCATTGCAGTTCAGCTTGTGTTATGCTGAAATGTTGTTGTATTGTAGGCAATGCTACTCCTATAATCGATGTATCTAGAATTATCAAAAATTGAGCTAATGATAAAATAGATAATGCTTTCCATCGATTAGGATGTGGTATTGTTGTTGTTGATGCTGCTGCTGTTGCTCTTGTCTCTGTCATATAGATTTGTATCCCCCTTTTGTTATCTCATATGGCAATGAGAATTGAATTGATATTGTTTTTTCTTTTATATTCATATTGTTTATACTGCAGAAATACATACATAAAATGAGAGCTTTACATTTGTAAAGAATTATTTTAATTCTATTTGCTTTCTATAATAAATTGTTAAAGAATGGCTATAGACTAATATTTTACATTTGTAAAGTCATATTCTTATCTATGTGCTTATTGAAATATTAATAGATGAACAAAAACCAAGAAATCCGTAATAAAATTGAAAAAAGTGGAAGAGGAGCAAAGAAACTCTTTTGACTAGTAAAATATTACTTCTCCATGATGGGACAGAAATCTCAGATAAGGCACTTGAGAAATCTAAAGAATTTGCCAAAGCATTTAATGCTGAACTTTATATATTACATGTAATAGAACATATTCCTATTCCACCGTCACTAATTTTGGGCAATGAGAGACAATGGATAGCAGAATCAAGAAGAAGTATTGCCAAGAAATTAAAGGAAGGT
>JAREAI010000333.1:0-3357 GCA_029240435.1 Nitrososphaeraceae archaeon
TGTTGATATTAACATTGATAGCCTCGAAAGGTTTTCCCAGAAGACAGGAGTCTTTGTTACATTAATCTCTGTAAGAAGCAAAGAAGAACAGCTAAGAGGATGCATAGGTTTTCCTCTTTCTGAAAAAAAATTATATCAATCGATTATTGAAGCTGCTATTGCGGCAGCTACGCAGGATCCTAGGTTCAACCCAGTAGAGAAAGGAGAACTAGCAAACATAATTTTTGAAGTTAGTATTCTTACTCCACCTGAAGAAATTAGAGTTCAAAGTTCAAATGAATTTCCAAATCATATCAGGCTCGGAAGAGATGGTTTGATCTTGAAATGGAAATATGGTACAGGATTACTCCTTCCACAAGTTCCCATAGAATTGAACTGGAATATTTATGAATATCTTGAAAATATTTGCTTCAAAGCAGGGGCTCCCGCCGACGTATGGTTAATGCCGGAATCAAAGCTTTATCGATTTCAAGCAATTATATATAAAGAATCTGTCCCTAATGGGGCAGTAATAAGAGTTGAACTGTAGATATAGACATAATTAGAATAGCAGTATTACCATAGGTATCTATAGTAATGTAAACAATTCTATGTATTAATCTGTTACTTGAATAAGCCTCTATTTATTCATTTTACCTAAATAATTGTAAGATATTTGTGCCGCGTAATTGGTAGCTATAGTTTTTCTAAACATATTGTTGGTTATCCATTAAATACACCATAAGATATTCATTTAATAATATTTTATATTATCTTATTTTTCTTTAAAAAGCAACTTTGTCTAATAACGATGTTTTTATGCTAAAGGGTGATTTAAAAGTTAATATTCTATTTTTACCAATTAACAGTAACAATTGTATAATGTTTCTCTCTCTCTAATCATCAAACACTATTAGTTATGAGCCAAGAAGCAAATGCACCCTAAAGTCAGATTTTTTTAGGTACTATCACCTGAAATAACCTAAAAACAAAAAAGAACTATGAAAAAGGCGCTAGTCCATCTTTAGAAATTCGAAAAAAGGTATGATAGAAATAACTACTCGTTGGAAACCATCATTAATGCTATATTGTCTAATCACTTAGATGTTTATCGATTAATCAAAAACTTCATAGCCTTTAAAAGTACAAAAATGATAAAAGAAAGAGAAAGGGGAATAAGAAGATAGCCTAATCCCTTAGACTATTCGGACTCATTTAATTGCATTAAATTTATCTTACATATTATGATGTTGATATAATACCTTCAAATTCAAAAGAAAAGTAAAGGCTCCCAAAGTTCATAGAGATGATTAAGAACCTAGATTGTTCAGATATTAGAAGGATTTTATTGTATGTAATAATACGAGGCTGAAGTCATTCCTTCTTGTTTTTTATTCGAGGGCGATATGAAGGCTACTGAAGCATTAGCAATCAGACTCAAAGATATTGAATCTTTCCGTAAGTCCTAAAAAATACACTTAAATAAAAGAATACTCTAAAACATGAATATCTAGGGACACATATATCTTTGACTTTTACATAATTACAAACTTTAGGCAACTTTTACAGTTTTACAAAATATCTTAAAAAGATGATGTATATCTAAACTAGATGAGTTACCCATATTCATGATATACATTGTTTTGATTAACCTACTCCAATCGATGCAAATGTCGAGTGGTCGAATTTTGATCTATCGAGCATTCCTCGACCATCATAAATTGGGGCGCCACCAAGGTCATCAGGTGTCAAAGTTCGATACTCTGGATGATCTGCAATAAGCATTATCAAGTCTGTACCTTGTATAGCCTCATTTAGATTAGATGTCAGAATAATATTCTGTTTTCCTGATAAAGAAGGATCGTTAATTATCAAGGGATCATGGATACGAATCTCTTTTACTTTCAGCTTCTGAAATTCCTCAATGACTTTGTAAGTAGGTGATAAACGTGTATCTGAAACTCCACCTCTAAAGGCAAGACCAAGCAAAGTGATAATAAGTTCTCCCTTATTTACAAAATCTTTTTTCAAATGTTCTATTCCTTGCTTTTTTCTGTTATTTTTCTCTTCTTGTTCTTTTAGCAATTCTGTGGCCCGTTCCACAGAATAAGCGGGCATAGAATCGTTGATGTTTCTACTCATTCTAGTAATATTACAATCGATATTCATCCGATCTGCAGTATGGAGTATAAATTGAGGATAAACAGGTATACATGCACCGCCAACACCTGCGCCAGGTTTATGGATATGGCAGAATGGTTGGGAATTTGCTGCGTCCCTTGCTTCCCAAAAGTCAATACCTACTTTTTCGCAGAATTTTGCGAGTTCATTTGCAAGAGCAATATTTACATCCCGATATACTCCTTCAAGAAGCTTCTCGGTTTCAGCAGTTCTTATGCTACTCATTGCTATTACTCCTTTCTTAAATATTATAGAGTATATCTTAGTCCCTATATTGACACTCCTAACACCAGCTCCTGAGACTATTGCTGGATATCTCTGTTCAATATCTTCTATTGCCCTCCCTTCATATATTCTCTCAGGATTGTATATCATGTAAAAGTCTGTTTCGGCTTTAAAACCGCTTTCTTTCTCTAGAATTGGTAATACCACCTCTTCAGTTGTTCCAGGAGGAACGCTAGGATTCAGAGCTACAACATCAAACTTTTTCAATCCTTTTCCAATTGATGTTGCTACATCTTTTATTGCTGCCAAATCAGACGATCCATTTTTCGCTAACACTGGTACGCAAATCATTTTAAAATACGAATCTAAGGATGCTTTCACTAAGTCTTCATATATCTCAAAACGATTATCCTCTATACCCTTTGTAAAGGCCTCATTGACCCCTGGTTCTAGTAGATGAGTCTTACCTATTTTTGCATTTTCTAATACCTCTGAAGATTTGTCGACTCCTATAACATGTGCTCCTTGTCGAAGCCATACAGAAGCTAGTGGAGAGCCAATGTGTCCTAAACCATAAACTGCAATTTTAAAGGCACCCGATTTTATTTTCTTTTCAATATGTGAGCTGTGTTCATAATCAGAATTATTGTTATTATTGACATCATCGCTTCTGGCATTGTTAATATTGGTATTGTTGGCTTTATTAATATCAGAATTAGTATTAGAAGTAGAAGAATATGTAGTTGGTTTCATACGACTTTTAGTTTTCATAAGAAGTATTTCATTATTATGTTATATATTATGCGCCTGAACATTGTTCTTATTTAACTATTGTATAGTAACGATCTTTTAAGATGGTTAGCATCGATTTGTCGTGGGTATATCATATATTTCTTCTTGTTGTAACTAAGAATCAGTCATGTAGAACTACTTCTAAAATTCATCATAGGTATTTGCTAATTTCAGAGCGGA
>JAREAI010000334.1:0-3212 GCA_029240435.1 Nitrososphaeraceae archaeon
GAAGTGGATCACCATCAGGGTCGATACTTCCTGTTCCAGACAGAATGGCTTTGGCTCCCTCTGCTATTTCTATTGGCCCTGTTGCCTTAGCTATTGGAGAGCCTGTATTCCTTGGTGGAGGACAGTCTACATCACCAACAAACTTGGCACTATAAATTCCGGAAGCCAACACATCTATTGTGGATGCAGGCCCACAATCACCTACGATAATTACAGTAGTAAAGGCATTACCTTCGCCGCAGATATTATCTTGCGACTCGCTTCCAAAAAGACGATACTGGATGGAACTCATATTGCCATTGATCAAAGATCCAGCGTTATCTATTGAACTATTTGAGGTGGTATTAGAAACAATAATTTCATATGTTCCATATATTGGACGACCATTATCCTGTACGGCCAAAAAATAAATTTTCCCTTCGTAGGTTTTGAGGTCATCTGAACACTGCAGTATCCCATTTGCACTAGAGGAGACTTTCTGCTCTTGTTCTTGGGCATACACAAATTCTGTATGAAAGATTAAGTTGCTAGTAACATACATGCTACTAATTACTAAAAGAATAACTATGGCAACTGTTCGCAGCATAATACAGGTATAATTCAATTTGTGTCGATTGGCAACTAATATAGATTTTGTAGGCAAAAACCTGTAAACTTTTTCGTAATTAGATAAAACATGAAATGAGAATAGAATAGTAGATATGGGTAATGAAAGATTAATCATTTCATGCTCTCCATCCGCTTATTTTCTATAATATAGCTCATAGTAACATTCCCGGAATTAAAACTCATAAGATGCTGTTCACCTAGGAGCTCAAAAGATATTGGTGTAATATTCCAGTCGATAATAGTTGAGTTGATAGGTAACTTGAGAGTAAATGGCACTGAAGAATTAATAGAGAAGACCCATTTCTTGTTTATATTCTGTGCAAGATCGGAAGCTTGATAAGCTATTCTAATACCTTGTTTGTTAGGCGATTTAATCGATACCTCTTTTGGCTGTTTATTTTCTTCTTGCACAAATTCAATAGGATTACCAGCATGATCAACTACATTAATTCGACTAATGTTGTATCCAAGTAGGGGGATACTGACTTGAACTTGTTCATTTATAAAATTAATATCATTTGATATTTGACTTTCGCCATTTGAGAAAAGTGCAATAAAGAGCAAATCTGAAGAGTAATACTTTTGCTGTGCATCAATAGCAGTTGTCGATCCTAAATGAAAACAAACAATACCAACAACTACAAAGAATAGTGCTCCAAAATGATTCAATATAGTGAATAGAGGGCTATTATAGAGGTTGTAGCGCATTACTCTATACGTCTAGATATCATCCCATAACTTCAAGTTCTTTCATTGCCACCAGATATTAATTTTATCAAGTTCTGACCAGCAGCCTTTCTAATTTCTATACACTCCTCGCGTTCAAGACGCTTAATAAGACGCCATATTGTTGTTTTTGGTAACTCTTGAAAGTGATTTCTAATCTCACTTTCAAATGCAGCACCTTGATTTTGAGCCAAAAATCTTAGTACCTGCTGATCTTCGAGTTTTAATTGCGGCTTCTGTTCTATGAATTTGGCAACTACCTCAAATAACGTGGTTTGATCTACATCCTGTTGTGAACTTCTTAGAGAAGATGGTAATGAAATAGGAAAGCGTTCTTTTGATTCGGTTGAAAAATGTTGCCGAGACGAAATCTTAGAAGGTTGTCCAGGTTCACTAGATGCAATTTCATTTACTTTCTTTGTTTGTGATTTTGAAAAAAGACTCATGCCAATTTTCTTGGGATATTCTGAAAATGACCTGGATTTCTTCTTCATAATGATAAAGACAAGCCCAATACCTGTAACCGATATAACGATGACGATAGGAACAATAAACGAAAATAGCATTGTTTGCCAAGTATAAGGGATAGAAGAGTAATTGGGAACTGACAAAGGCTGCGATGCTGCCTTTTGTGCAAACTGTATTGCTCTAGCATAATCACCCTTTAAAAACAATTCTCTTGCTTGCGATAGCAATATCAAAGAAGGTGAATTATCTCTATCATTCTGCTCTAAAGTTTTATTCAGTTCTACATTGGCTTGTCCGATAATAATTTGGGCAGTCGTATATTTTTTAACTGTCTCAAGTGAAAGATCATTTGCTCTTGTTGCGAACAATTCTGCCTCTCCAGATTTTTCATTATTTTTCGCCGAAATTGCATTTTGTAATAATCTCTCTGAATCAGTTAACACGATTCTAGGATATCTTTGTTTAAGGTCTTTAATTGTAGTTTCTACAGAATTTATGACTATATCAGCTCGATTACTGCTACTTGGAAATTCGGTCACGTATCTTAATTGTACATCTCCGGCATCAAAAGTAATCAAATTCTGTTCTCCGGATCGTTGGATTAGTATTGGATTTTGTTTACCCCAGTCAGTAATAACAGAGTTTGGAGGAAGAACTACTGAAAATCGTACAGGTGAATTTAAAGAAAAGCTCCAAGTCCTTCCATTTTTTTGAGTCAGATCAGGCGTATTGTATTGAATTTTTACATTTGTAACTCCTACAGTAGCTAAGGTTACAGTATCTGGGTTTTCTGTTAGGCTGGTTTCAATGGAGTTATTACCTGAAATGTCATGTGCAGTTAGATTTCTTGTTTGGCCAAATAAACTGACACTTGTCTCTTGCTTTCGTGGGTCGACTGAGATATCATATTGCACTTTTGATTGTCCGTCAGGCATAAGGGTAATAACAAGCGAATTTATCGTATGTGATTGTGTAGATTGGTTTTCTTTTTGAGCTATTTGTCCTATTGCATTAATAGCTGTCAATGAAATAAAGATAATTATTATTACTATAATTAATACAACTGAGCATAAATAACCAGTCAAGAAAGGTCTGCGATGTATGGTGCTTGTTACTTCAATACCTTCTCTTGATGACCGCGTTCCAATGCAATTTTTCATATATTGCCCAAGTTCTATGCTATCAGTATCACGGACGAAGACTATAAATTTTACATAAGTAAGTTCAGGATGTAGACTCTGAATAGAGTCTACCTGAGATGTGCAAATTTAACGAGATCATTGGTGCCTTAGAATACCTCCAGCGCAGGTAATTTGAGAATATTTGGTTCTTGTTCGAAACTGCTTACATAATTCTCTCTAATCTCTTTTACCATATTTTTATGGTATTGGAGACATTCTTGCATGATA
>JAREAI010000335.1:0-3212 GCA_029240435.1 Nitrososphaeraceae archaeon
CAAAATCTATGCCGGTTCCTATATTCCCATTGTTGTCAAACCATGCTTCTTGCATTTCAAAGCTCCAAACATCATCTGGAATCAATATGATAGTGTAGTAGTTACCTAAATGAGAATATTTGTATACCTCAAAGAAATCTATTTTTGGATAGAAATCTATATCTTTTATCAAACTAGCAGAAATAATGTCATCTGTGGCAGAGATACTCCATCTCGTAGGTACGAGTCTTCGTTTTTTTTGCAATCCTAACATTCCCATACTCAGAACTCGATGAATCCTGCTAATTTCAAGTCCTTTTTGGTAAAGATGGACTACAGCTTCTGCTGCACGCAGATCCTTATCATAATAAGCACTTTCTAATCTTTGATCTACTGAAAGTAAAGAAGAAGTTTTGAAACTCTTTAAAGGCGCAACTGGACCAAATGGAGCAGATTCAGTATCTAGACCTAAATCTCTTTCTTGCGTTATCTCTGCAATAGGTTTTTTTTCAAATATTACTTCACTTTCAGCTGATTTTGAAGACATAGCCAATTCTTGTAAAGACTCTATATACTTTCCAGATGTAGTATGGATATCTATATCTGATACTCCTCTTACAAGAGACAAGCGATAGTTAACAATTTGTTCAATACTTTTACCAAGCCATATCTCTGGCATATCTAGTACTGTAGTATCGCCATGTAATGGCGGTACCATTGGTCCTACCTTTACTTTAGGGTAGCCATATCGGCCAACAAAAACTGAAGGTGGTGTCGAGCCAGCAAGTGTTTTTAATGACAATTTGGTAGAATTTGCATTAAGAAACTGAATCCAATTTTCTTGTAATTGCTTCTTGATTTCATTAGCTGTTGGCACAGCTTTATCTAAATGTGTTTTTCAATATAGAATAATTTGAATATATGCATGGTAATCGCTTCCTTTAGAAAATCTCTTGTCCTCATATTGAATGAGCAGGTTGCATGGGATTGGTCTTCTGGTTGTGGGTTTAAGTCCATTACACTTATTTCATGAACCTAACTATCAATTGTGGCCTGTTAGTATTAACGCAATAAGACAAAATATTCGAAGTTCGAGTCGATAGGATGTGAGGCAGATTTGACTCAAATTTGCCAACCGCACAGATCCTAAAAGTTCCTAAAAGTATGACAGATGATCTTGTAGATCAATATAGGACCTTATGTTAGAGAATTTATCTTTATGACAAAATTGTTGTTTGTATCATAGATTATCCTTTATCAAATATTTGTTGCGGTCTTTACCTAGAGGTCAGCATATGGCTCCTCGAAGACAATTCATAAATAATTACCTAAAATCTTCTTATACTTTATATCAAAAATTGATGCCAAGTATGTGTATAATGAAGATCATCAGTGCCCTTGCGACGGTTCCTATTATGAGCGAGGAAGAAGTTGATAATTCCTTGATAGCAAATTGAATTTGCAATTTATTACCATCCATGAAATGGATTATCCTAAGATTCAATCCATCTGTTCTACTATATAACAAAACTACTAAAAGCTCTTGATTATTACTCCCAAAATAAAATGTCAAAGAAGGTCAAGAATATTCGCAGGAAGTCAAACGTCTACTTTTCAATAGACGATGAGAACTTTCCATACAAAGGCATAAAAGGCAAAAAGGTTGGTAACTATAGTGCAAGACTCCAAGAGAATTTTTTTGACAATAGTAGAGAAGATAAATTATTTGAAGTACCTTGGCATACCTGAACATCCATTAGCCAAGATGTTGATAGAGAATGCGAGAAATGGTACTCAGTATTGCTTGAAATCAATCCCAAGTTCTTCTCAACCTGGGATTTTAGCAAAACGTCAATCCCAAATATAACTGACTACAAATCGATGCAATGAAGACAAATTAATCTAAATAGTAAAGCAAAATACAAACACTAATGCAGCAGTAGGTTGAGCTAAGATTATAACAAACATATCCTATTGATTTTTTCAAACATCATGAAATCCAAAACAGAATATCTTACATTTAACACTCCTACAAGACGTGCGTTTGTTAATATCACTTCAAATGTAAGAAAAATAGTTGAAGAAAGCAAAATAAAGGAAGGACTTTGTTTAGTAAATGCGATGCATATTACAGCTAGTGTTTTTATAAATGATAATGAAAGTGGACTGCATCAAGATTTTGACAAATGGCTGGAAAAGTTGGCACCTCAGGCTCCTGCTACTGATGAATATAAACATAATGAAACAGGAGAAGATAATGCAGATGCACACTTAAAGCGCCAAATAATGGGGCGTGAAGTTTTGGTTGCTATCACAAATGGAAAATTAGACTTTGGGCCATGGGAGCAGATATTTTATGGAGAATTTGATGGTCGTAGAAATAAAAGAGTATTAGTAAAGGTAATTGGTGAATAGAATATCTGAGATCAAATTTGAAGTAGAGGACAAGATTTATGCAGGTTCGGTGGGGGATGCAATACACTAGTGTATGTAATCCAGTTTGATAATATTGCACTAGCAATAGCTGCAACATTGATTGCAGGACGAGTCTCATGCCAATACAAGCATATGCGCAGCTTCTCAATATTCAAATTGAAGGTAGTCAAGGACTGCCGTTTTGATTTTCTACCATGTATTCTTCAGGGATTATTGCTACTTAACAACCACAATACTCGAAAAATAGGGTGCCCAATGACTCTGTGTCCATCCAGATTTTTTCAATTCTTGTTTACGCTGAGTGTCAGTCATGAATATATTCACCTGTCATATATAGTTTGATTGAACCACTCTATTAGTGTACTTTTCTAATATCTTGGCTGCTGAATATCATAATATATTTTGACTGACTTGAACCATCTATTGCCTGATCGTTCAAAAAACTTTATGTCGACTGGGTTTGAATTTCAGTTTCTTCCATCGCGTGCATGTGCATTATCAACTTTATTCTATACTATTGGCTATAAATTTAATTAAACTTTACTTTGGATATTATCTGTCTTCTTCTGCTTGTATCTTTCTATTGCTTCTGAAATCTTTTTCTTTGCAACTTCATTATTCTCCATGTTTACCACTTTAACATATTTTCCCTGTTCTAGTTCTTTATAGTGTTCAAAGAAGTATTTTATCTGATTGCGCATATGTTCAGGAATATTTTCAACATCTATAAAAGTTGCAAAATTTTGATCTATTTTTGCAATAGGGACAGCAATAATTTTTGAATCCTGACCTTTTTC
>JAREAI010000336.1:0-3206 GCA_029240435.1 Nitrososphaeraceae archaeon
CATCATTCCAGGACCCATCATTCCAGGACCCATCATTCCAGGACCCATCATTCCAGGACCCATCATTCCAGGACCCATCATTCCAGGACCCATCATTCCTTTATGCATCATTGCATGCTCCTCCATTGACATCTGCTTACTTGACAGGACTTGACCGTTTCCTGGATCTACTATGATTGTATTAAAGTTCATGTTAGGATCTAATACAAAGATAGTGTATACTAAATATCCATTCACATCTCCAACGTGTGCTGCTATAGCATGTGAATTATTACCAACTGAAGACTCTGCTGTTGCTGTGGCATTACTTAGGCTTACTTTTATCTGTGATCCAATAGCATTAGATATTATATTCATTAAGTTAATTGAACTAGTGATATTTTCGCCGCCCATAGTCATTGTCATATTTCCTGGTTTCATCATGGTATCAGTCATCATATTGGAAGAACCAGCATTGTTTGGCTGAGCACTTGCGTTGTGTTGCATAGTTGTAAAAATTGATGCTCCACTCATTGCCATTACAGTTGCTAATATTACGGCGCCAGAAATAATAATCGCTGTTGTCAATCTTTTAGAATTCATATTATAATCATGATGTAAATGATCTTTCAAATATATTAGAGTTAGTGGTAGGATTACTGGTATATGATTTCAGAATTTTAAATGTTGAAAGAATTGGTATGTTATTACGTTTAATGTAACTGACATTAATGCTGTTTTTCATTGTGTGTTTATCGAATATGTTGGCGTAAATGTTCCCCTATCATTATGATTAATTGAAGTCCCCAGTTCTGCACTAGATCCTCCACCCAGATTTAAAAAAAATTCTCTTACATATGATGGTGATGATTTAGAAGAAATTAGTAAAATACCTGAAATATTAAATCCAGATGAAAAAGTATTACTTGTTGCAAGACAATCAAGAATAAAACCAGGTGGTTCTCATTTTACACCAAATATCATCTATACAGCGAACAGAAGAATCATAGTCAGAGATCCATATATATGCTTGGAATAAAAAAAATGGAGTGGTATTCTCTCTACAATAAGATTTAAGGCTCCAAGATTAATGAGCTCAACTAAATTAGGAATGATTGACAGTATAGTTGATGAAGAATCCTATGTTCTATAGTGCCTTCAGTGCCTTCAAGAGTACAATGCTGACAGGCGATTAACTAGTAAAACCATACTTTATTATTATTAAAACCCTTTACAGAAAGGTATTAATGATAACAAATTTATAATAATATTTTCATTGTATAAAAAAAATAGTAATCATAAATTTAAAAGCATATTCTATGGAAAAGCTAAAGTAATTGCCATTATTAGTATCGTATTGATCATATCAATTTCTTATGGTTTATTTTTTTACTTTCAAGGTATTACAGAAAGTAATATCAAAAATAATTTATTTGAACAAGATAGAGATCGTCAGATTGAGGCAACAAGAAGTCTTTCCCAGCATATTGGCTCAGACCTATCTCTCGTAGAAGCTAGGCTTGAGAGTTTATCAAATTCAATACATTTGCAGCAAGGAGATTTAACTAGCAATAAAACGAAAACATTAATGCAAACCAACTTTTTAAAAATTGATAATATAGTAGATCATCTTTTTGTTGTAAATAAAAACAACATAATAACAATAGACTTGAGTAAAGAAGGTGCAAAAACTTTTACAGGTAGCAATGTATCACAGAGAGAATACGTAATTCAAGCAAAAAAGACCGGGGGGCCAGTCTTTTCAACTATATTTATGGGATTGGATGGTAATTATAGAATTGGTATAAGCTATCCGATAATAAATGTAGAGACAGGACAATATATAGGAGTAGTAGGATCAGTAATACCTACTGAGGGATTTTTTGCACATTACGGAAATATTTATGATATTAATTCTCGATTTTTGGTAGTATTTGATACAAATGGAATAATGTTAGCCAATGGTGCAAGTAAAACATTAGTTGGAAAGAACTTTTTTGGTGATTATACTCAAAAGTTTATTAATTATAATCCCAGATTGAATAATCTTACACGTAGTCTATTAGCTGGAAATTCTGGTTATGCTGTTTATGATTACGGAAGAGGAGAAAGAATAACTACACAATATCCAATTCTCGTAAATGGCGAGCCTACATATTATGTACAGTTCGTTCAACCAACTACACAAATATATTCAAAACTAAATGATATCCTTTTTTCACAGAGAATAGAGACATTTTCATTGCTTGCTGGTGCTACTGTTGCAATTGTACTTTTAATTGTATTTCTAAGTAAATGGAGTAGTCTTTTAGGGAGAGAAGTTCATAGAAGAACAAGGGCACTAGAACTCTCTAACGAAGAAATTAGACTCCATCTAGATTTTGTACAAAAAGAAGTGGAGCGTTTTAAAAGAGAGACTCAAAGTAAATAAGACAATGTTATGATAACTCTTGGAAACCTTTCAGATACTATATTCTAAAAATTTAGTATCAACATAGGCAACAATTTTTAATTGATAATATACATATAGTTCTTTTCTTGAAAATATGAAGCATTAAGCATAATGTAATGTTTGGTTCATAATGTGCTTATGTATTTCACTATGTCCATGAAATTATTAGAATATACCCAGCTATAGATTAAGCAATAATTTATGCAACAGATGTAGTATTAAGTTAATAGGCCATTTCACAATAATACATTAAAATAACAATATGATTTGTTTGTATCGCATGAAATATCTAAATACAATAGTAGTAAAAATACAGCAATAAATGAGATTACCGGCTAAATACAGATGCGCTCATTAGGCTTTTCATGTGATGAGAGGGTCTGTGTATGTAGGGGGTATCAGATTGCTAATAGACGATGGTAATTTACTAAGATTGTGTGTGGAAGAATCGTAATCAATCTTATTTTCTATTGTGTTCCAATTGATATTCCACTCTACATTGCTCTGAACAAAACTCATTGGAATTGCTATCATCCATAATATCGTCACCACAGTTTTTACAGATCCCTTTTTTATTCATATAGCTAAGACGGTAGATTTTATTATTACATCTTACTATCGTAAGCGTTATTTTTCTACATTATAAGATACAAGCATAGTATTAGACGTCTTTTCTTGCTGCATCAATCATGCCATGCAGATGCGCGGCTGCCTGTTCAATATCATTATATTTATATTGTCCGGCTCTGTTCTCTGCAGCAAGCACTCCGCAGCG
>JAREAI010000337.1:0-3202 GCA_029240435.1 Nitrososphaeraceae archaeon
GTACCTAGACTTACTCCTAAAGTTAGAGATGCTAGAGCTTCATATGAACAATCACTTCTAGTTCTAAAAAAAATTAAGGATATTAATTCATTGATTTATACAAAATCTTCTATAATGCTAGGTCTTGGAGAGTCAGAAGAAGAAGTTATTCAGACAATAAAGGATCTGAGATCAGTTGGAGTAAGTATATTGACTATAGGCCAATACCTTCAACCAACTCCTAAGCATTTGCCACTTATCGAATTTATTGCTCCAGAAAAATTTAGTTGGTTTAGGGAAATTGCAGAACGAATGGGATTTGTTTATGTAGCCTCGGGTCCACTTGTTAGAAGCTCTTATAGAGCAGGAG
Organism: Nitrososphaeraceae archaeon; assembly: GCA_029240435.1. Taxonomy (GTDB): domain Archaea; phylum Thermoproteota; class Nitrososphaeria; order Nitrososphaerales; family Nitrososphaeraceae; genus JAJNBK01. The sequence continues at coordinate 350 of JAREAI010000337.1, forward strand.
AATTTTTCTTGGAAAAAATTTGTAATCAGGTGTAATGATGTCTAGATGTTGTTACTCATGTAGTATGTGCAAAAGCATCGATCTCAGTTTACAATTTGTTTTATTATCCATCTCTAAAATACTTTATATAAAGACCTCTGTGGAAAGAGATAGATGTCGTTGTTGTTCTTCTTGATTTTGTTTCTTCTCCGCACTTTTTGATATTTCGCGGTAAGTCTTTCCATGATTGTAGATGTGCTACTAGTTAGTTATGAATATAATATCTATAAGGTAAATAAAATTGAGTATCACATTTATTTTTTACTTAGGTGACAACAACAACAATAGAGTTATCTGTTGTTATTGTTAAATTCATTCCGTCCAGTCCCAATGTTTATATCAGAAATTGACGTTTGATTGATGTACATTGAAAGTCATCCAGGCTATTCCAAGTATGCCGAAACCTGTCACTGAGACAGAAGTTATCAACTTTTTAGAACAAAGCAAACTCAACATACAGATCGCCACCATTGACGAAGAAGGATATCCTGTGATTCAGCCTGTTTGGTTCGTTTATGACAAAGAATCTGATAAGATATACACAGGCACCTCAAAAACGACAAAGAAGGTTCAGAATATTAAGAAAAATCCTGACAAGATTTACTTTTCCGTTGACGAGGAGAACTATCCATACAAGGGAGTGAAGGGCAGGGGAGTAGCGAGAATATCTGAAGATATACAGAAAAACTTGTCAATCATGGAAAAGATAAACATGAAGTATCTGGGTACTCTTGAACATCCTCTTGCTAAGATGCTAATGGAAAACACTAGAAGTGGGAATGAGGTTGCAATTGAAATTACCCCAAAATTCTTCTCAGCATGGGACTTTAGTAAGGGTATGTAGTTCATTCAGGATCAATCGATTGATTGAGTATTACTTCTTCTTCTTCTTCTCGCTAACCCAAATTGAATACCCAAAATAAATACAAGATTCACTATAAGACTCTTTATACCGATTGTGGCACATGTCTCTTCTCTGTCGCCTGATCTGTACGCCTGTATATTCCAAAGGAGACGAAAACGACTAGAAAAGGAATTTCTGACATTATCATATACGCTGAATTGAATGTAGAAAAATTTGGATAGCGACGTATGGATTTGTTAATTCATACACGAAATAGAAAGGCAAATTCTATAGCAAACAGATTATTGGAAAATAAGGAAGTGGTTTATGTTGGCAAAAACATTGGAGAGTATACGATTGTTTGGCTATTGTCTAAATAATTGGTATTGTTATGAATTTGACTATCAAATTATGTTTCTAACTAACAGTAACGAAGTTATTTACTTTGCTAATATGAGTGTATCCTATAATTGTTTTTGAATTGTTAGCTTAACCCATTCAACTATAGGCTTCAAACAGATAGAGTCTGCTAATAAAACTAACTATGTATTATAGTTATGATTTATGCCTGTCGATATCTAGTAAAATTAAGCATTAAGGCAAAGAAACAAATTTGTGCTCTTTAGTTTGGGTATCATAAATGATAATGCCTCCTTCTTCAAACAAACCAGAAGCACTTTTAACTTTTTTATGTGCTGTACCTGGATTAAGAACCAGTGTTTTTCCGATCTTTTCGTCACGCCTTTTATGGGTGTGTCCATGAATAAATATATCATACATTTCACTTTTAATAGCGGCCTCTCTAAGCTTTTCACTTGTTCCGTGATAAATCCCAAATCTTAAACTCTCAATCTCTCTATCAGCAAATTCACCTTCCAGCTCACCACCCATATCCATGAACTTTTTTAATAGCCCTAGCTTTTCTCCATCATTGTTACCTAAAACTCCAATTATTCTAATGCCTGGTAATTCATCTTTTAATTTTTTGAATTCGTCAATCACTCCAGGGAATATAAAATCGCCTGCATGAATAATCAAACTCACTTTTTCTTCCTTAAATATTTCGATAGCTTTTTGTACATTATTAATATCATCATGCGTATCTGATATTAAGCCTATTTTCATGAAGTTAGTATCAAATTGTGTTCCTTTTACGTTTATCTAAAGGAACAATAAAAAACTGTATATCCACTTTTATATTCTAATGTAATCTAAATTATCTGGTATACATCAAAACTTAGGGTCTTTTGAATTAGATATATACAACAATATGCTGAAAATATAGGAGGATAAACAAGAACAAAAAAGAATATTTTGCAAAAGAAGGTTTCTATAATGATGTAGGACGGGAAACTGCTAATTATATAGGCAAAGATTGAAGACTGTAGGATAAACGCATATTCTATGCTACCACAATCAAAACTAACCAGACTTTGTTCTTCAATTCAAGATAGTACATAAAAAAACCACTATCCACTGTTCTTACTCCAATTCACATATAGCAATTTTGACGAGTGGTTTTGCTGGAATTGAAGAAGTTTTTCAAAGCTTCAGAAAAAGGCAATATCCTGATTTATTAAATACTACTTACCTGAAATATACAAATGTCTGAAAGTATGAAGAAAAAACAGTCCAACCGCTCCTGTGACGTTCTAATTATAGGTGGTGGTTCTGCCGGTCTTCGAGCTGCGATAGAAGCACATGATGCCGGTGCTCACGTTCTCATAATTAGTAAAAGTAGAAAAGGAGATCCTCATACAGTACTTGCAAGAGGCGGAATCAATGCATCTCTTGGTACTATGGACCCTGAAGATAACTGGATGATACACGCAGCTGATACTTTAAGAGAAGGAGCATTTCTTGCAGACTACGAAAGAGTTGAGGTACTTTGCAAAAATGCACCTGGTGCTGTGAATGAATTAGTCAATTGGGGTGCCAGATTTCATAGAGAGAAAGATGGTAGATTAACA
>JAREAI010000068.1:0-10144 GCA_029240435.1 Nitrososphaeraceae archaeon
ACTCATCTGTCAAAATCTTATGAATATAAAATAAAGAGCATAATAAAGAGCAAGCTGAAAGCATTAAGTGAGTTTGAATTACCTTTAATTTTAAATAGTCGCCTGTTTCCAGAAGCAGCAAACCTTGCTATATTTAAGAACTATAATGAGGCCATTAGCAAGACCTCTTCAGATTATTCAAATTTAAGCATAAAAGAAGACGAAGAGAAGCCTTGGGCTGGTTTTGGAGACGGAGAATTGAATAGCGATACCTATGCATCCTTGGTAAGGCAAAGGTCCCGGGTCCAAATCCAGGCCAAGGCTTCTCTTCGTCCTCAAATTTCAATATGGATATAGACTATATTCTAAACCCTTCTCAATTATAGTAAGAACAAGTCAACGCTCTACTGGGCTGGGGTATTGAGCCTCAAATAATATGGAATTAAATGTCTATTTTCAAATGGATCTCTATTAATATTGAAGACAAATAACATTGAGATAAATTATTTTAAGGAACAATTATTGAAGATATAGCAAAATATGATCTCCTATAAGGTTCTTCAGGGTGACTCATATTCTGTTCTAACTAAATTGACGGAGAATCCTGACGAGAGAGGCAAGTATAGACTCATAGTTACTTCTCCACCATATTACGGACATAGACATTATGGACAAGATCCTAATGAAATAGGCCAAGAAAAAACAGACAAAATGTTCATCGAAAAATTATCTAATATATTTACCAAATCTAGAGAACTATTAACTGAGGATGGCAGCCTTTGGATCGTAATAGGTGATACAAGGCGAAAGTATGGAAAACTCATGATACCCCATAGACTAGCCTTGAAGTTGGTTGAAAAAGGTTATACTTTTAGAGAGGATATTGTCTGGTATAAGAAAAATAATATTTCTACTAGTTCAAAAGAAAATCTTTCTCAGGCATATGAAATTATCCTCTTTCTCTCAAAGAAGGACAAATGTTTTACAAATATGGATGGTATAAGGGTAGCAGGTAATGAGGTAAGAGAAGGGCGAAACAAAACTCCACCCTTCTACCTATTACAATATACTCCTTTAAAGCAAGACAAAGAAAAGATATCCAAGATAATAGATATTATCCATAATGCAAAACCTACCACTTCTTTTGAGGAACTACCTACAACAAGCGAAATATCTTGGGCCTTCGGCTACGATGCAGAAAAGTATTGTCCTACATGTTTTAGAAAATTCAAACGTCATGCCACACGAAAAAGAATTGGAGATCACAAACATTATCCAATATTTGCAGTTTGTAATTCAAGCGGTAAAAACCCTGGAAATGTTTGGGAAATTTCCACTAGAGCACATTATGGAAATGAGCATTTTGCAATATTTCCTGAAAGTTTAGTAGCCAAGATCATTAAATTTACTACCATAAAAGGAGATTGGGTTCTTGATCCTTTTGCAGGAAGAGGGACGACAGGTATAGCTTGCGCATACCTTGGAAGGAACTTTACAGGAATAGATGTATACAACGAAAATACTGTTAAAATAGAAAAAAATATTACTGATGTGATAAATGGCAAATTTACAGTTAGAATAGACGATTCAACAGAATATGACAATATACAAAAGTATATCTAAAGTAGAATACATGCTGAAGAACAGGAGAACAATAGGAGGAAGCAAAAAAATTGAAGATACTTGTATATATATTATAATTTTGAGGACAAAATATCTTTGTTATGAAAATAGTATGCAGAAGATAAGATAAAACCAAGTACAAAGGCAGTGGGAAAGAAAACCGCTGATAGAAAACAGAGACATGGAGACAGAATATAGAGAAGATAAGGAGATGTTCAACTAATTTCTCAATATGTTGATTTCTATTTTTATTTTGCTTCTTCTAGAAAGAATCTGTGATGGAGTTATATTAAACATTTATTCATTTGTATTTTAATAGAGAATAATATAATTTATCATATCTCTGCAATATTATCTAATTTTGCTTCTATGACACACTAATCTATAAATATTTATGATGAAGAGCTAAACAATGCAAAAGGATTATTTGGAAAGCTTCTGTAGGGAAATACTAGCAAATAATCAATCAATCAGGTTTGCAGGTATAGCAAATCATCTTGGCAGTCTTATTGCAGCGGTGTACAGACAGGGTTTAATTCCTTTAATGACAAAAGAAGAAACTTCGCAGTATTCGATACAAGCTGTGCTTCGCGCTGCTATACGCGAAGATTTTGCATCAAAGATAGGGAGGCTTGAATATTCGATAGGCAAATATGAAAACTTAATTCGTGCAACTGTTCCTATAATATTTGGTAATAGTGAAAGTAAAAGATTCTATCTACTTTTATCATTTGATTCAGATTCAGATGCCAAATCAATTATTGATAAGAAGGTGCTATTACACATAGCAAAAAATAAAGACCATTTTATTTAGTTATCCTTATCTTGGAATCAGATTATAATAATGATAATATTAGACAGTTTTTGTGAAGTCAACAACCTGTATTTGTAGTGGTATTACACTTTCATTGAAAAAGAATTTTATGATTTACGTCTGATAGTTATATACTCTTGGCTAATATGATGTTCACTTTGGCTTTATACGCAAACATAATGGACATTTTTTCATAACAATTGGGAATAAAATATTACTCTGTTTGCTTAATGTACTGTTATTTATATGTAAAGTAGATGAATGTATGTATAATGTCTAACATATATTTATTATTTTGACTTTTCCTTAAATACATCAACTTTTTCTAATTATTTGAAATAGCAGCTTTCTGAAACTTGTATCTTTTCTGATAACCTTTTGATTATTATCTATTACAGTAATCTTATACATCTAAAAGATTAAATTAAGCCTTTGAGTAAATAGAAGTCAAGCCGGCCATAGCGGCAGGGCGCGACCCGGTCCCATTCCGAACCCGGAAGTCAAACCTGTCGTCGCTGCTGTAATACTGACCTGCGTGAGCGGTTGGAAAACAGCAGTGCTGGCATTATATTTTCTTAAGCGAGAGTATCTTTATTCTTCATTTTAAATTTTTTATTATTTCCATTCGAAGATGTGTTCTGTATTTTATATGCTTTTATTGTTCTTTAAGGAAGAAAATTATCCTCACCTAAATGTATCTGTTTCAGTAATCGCTTTATATTTAGCCCTATTCGGTCAATGACTGGATATATTGATACTAATCCATTAGGTTCCCATGTATGAGTTTCAATAATGCATGCAAAGTTTGCCACCTTGACAGATAGTTTTCTTATTTCTTCTTTCATGATATTTGCAGCAAAAGAATCGCAAAGAGGTATGTCTTGTGTCAAAATATCTGCAAGCAGGCCCCCACTCCAGCCTAAGGTAATGACTTTTCCATTGCGTAGATGGAAGTATGGATTAGCACTCAATAGGTTATATGAGCTGTCATCCTTTTCTGATAGGCGCTGATTTTCTATTAAACAATAAACATTGTAAAAAGGACCCAACCTGACTACTTCTTCGATCCCTATGTAATCTATATTCTCATTATTAAGTGTGAGAAAACCATCTCTATTTAGTAGCCATCTTTCAAAATATGGTTTGCTGGCGTTATGAATATCGGAAATTGGGTTGCCAATCTTGCAATTTATGCCTATCGATGTCAATTGTTCTACAAGGATCTTCATTTGAAATATTGGCAATTTGTAACTCGATCAATAATGTTTATCTATTAGATATATTTGATGTAACAGCTATATTGTGTAGTTTCTCTAGAAAAGAAATTACTATGAATGTAATAATAAGCAGCAAAGGATAAGAGAGATTATTTATGACTAGTATAATATATCAAGGAAATAGAAGTGTTCCTATCATATTCTAGAAACTATCCACACAAGGAAATGTCAACTAAACATGCTATCTTCCATCAACAACTTTACAATAGTTCTGACTCCAAATCCTGTTGCTCCCCTTGGATTGTAGCTTCGTTCATATGTTCCTTCTTGTGTCCACGCTGTTCCTGCAATATCTATATGTATCCATGGAATACCATTAGTAAAGTTTGACAGAAATGCTGCTGCAGTTATAGCGCCACCTGGCCTCCCACCAACATTTTTGATATCTGCAATAGAGCTCTTTATTTGTTCATTGAATTCTTCATATAATGGAAGCTCCCATATCTTTTCACTTGTTCTATCAGACACCTTGTGCAGCTCGTCGATAAACTTTTTATTTGTTCCTATTACAGCAGCCACGTTGGTTCCAAGTGCAATAATACATGCGCCTGTGAGAGTTGCTAGATCGATAACTGCCTTTGGATTATAACTTGCGATTCCAAAAGATAAAGCATCAGCAAGAATCAGTCTACCTTCTGCATCAGTGTTCAAAACTTCAACTGTTTTACCATTATACATTTTGATTATGTCTCCTGGTCTGTAAGAAGTGCTAGATGGCATGTTTTCAACTGATGGGATAATCCCAACAACATTTATTGGCAATTTAAGAGATGCAACTGCTTTCATAATGGCAACAACATTACAGCCCCCACATTTATCAAATTTCATTTCATCCATTTTGTCACTATCTTTTAAGGAAATTCCACCAGTATCAAATGTTACTCCTTTGCCGACTAATAGGTATGGTCTCCGATCACCGGTAGAACCATGATACTCCAAAATTATCAGCTTTGGAGGATTTTGACTTCCCTTTCCCACCGAGACTATTCCATTGAGTCCCATTGATTCCATTTCATATCGTTCTACAATTCTCGTTTTTAGTCCATATTCGGTTCCGACCGATACTGCAATACTAGCTAATTGAGATGGAGAACAATCATTCGGAGGAAGATTACTTAGGTCACGTGCAAGGTTTACTGCCTCAACCAAGAGAGCTGTCCTATCTACGATTGATTGAATCCTGTTCTTATCATCGTTAATAAGTATTGTAACTTGCTTAACCTTCGACTCCTCTCCTTTATCATTTGTTTTGTACTTATTAAAAGAATAAAGCGATAGAGCAATACCCTCAGAAATTGCTTCGATTAAGCCCTCATCTAAATTTGAGAACGGTAAAATAGAAAATTCTGAAATTTCCATTTCTCTTGCCTTTACAGCAGCTTTTGCTGATACAATTCTTGCTATTTCATTGTTAAATTTCTCTTTTTTTCCAAGACCCATAAGCATAATTTTTTTCATTGGACCTTTGTCCATTGTTGGAATAATTAACCTAGCCCCTACGACAGCTTTAAACTCTTTGTTTGATATGATTTCCTTGATAGTATAATATAATACTGGGTCAAGTCCTTTTGAATGTGAAAATTCGTTTTCATTTTCGTAGACTCCAACGACTAAAAGAGGGGTTTGATTTTGGTCAATTGTTGTCTGTTCTACTTTGATCTGAACCATTGTGAATTAATACACTTCAACACTTAATTTAAATTATTGAAGCGTAACTCATTCATAATCTATGTTTGTTATCATCTCCTCTTTTCGTAAATTATTCTAGAAATGATATCGCCGTTTCGTATTAGTCTGGTGAAATATCATAGGTGGATAGACACTACATTGCTGCCCACCTGTGAATGTAGAACGGCTATTCTGATGATAATAGTAATAAATCGCCTATATCTTTTTATTTTTGTTAGTCTCGCCTTCTATTATGGCGTATAAGTCATCTGATGGTTGTCGTTACCATGGCTTTTAGTATGCGATATCTGGAGTTAAAAAGAAAAATACGTGATGTCAGGATGCTGGCAATACAAGGAATTGCGAAAGCTGGTTCCGGTCATCCGGGCGCATCATTCTCAGCGGCCGAAATAATGGGAGCTCTGTACTTTAGAAAAATGAAACATGATCCCTTAAATCCACATTGGGAAGACAGAGATTACTTCGTAAATTCTAAAGCTCATTCCGCTCCTGGTTTCTATGCAACTCTGGCAGTTGCAGGTTATTTTCCAGAAGAGGAAATAAAGGATTTGCGAAAGCTTGGCTCCAGGCTTCAAGGACATCCTGTAAGATATAGCGAGCAACAGAAACACCATAGTGTGCCAGGAGTAGAGTATTCTGGGGGATCGGAGGGTATTGGGTTGTCGGTATCGATTGGTATAGCACTAGGCAATAAATTAGATAATAAAGAGAATCATATTTACACTTTGATAGGAGATGGAGAATCAAATGAAGGACAGATTTGGGAAGCTGCAATGGCAGCGCCGAAGTTCAGATTAGATAATTTAGTAGCAATATTGGATCGTAATCGCATACAACAAGACGGTTTTACTGAAGACATCATGCCTCTTGATCCAATGCGTGACAAGTGGTCGGCTTTTAACTGGAATGTTATCGAGATCAACGGTCACAAGGTTGAGCAGATAATTGACGCGCTGAACAGGGCGAATTTGGTTCAAGATAAACCTACTATAATCATTGCTAATACAATAAAGGGAAATGGAATAAAGCATATGGCTAATGTCCCTCAATGGCACGGAAAGGCGCCTCCTTATAAACATACCCCTTTATTATTAGAAGAACTTGAAAGTGAATGTCTGATTGCTCCATCAATCATTGCAGGAACGCGAGAAAATTACGAAGAGAAAGTTAGAGCTGCAGAACGTGGTGACGCTGACATTATCCACCTAGATGTCATGGATGGAAAGTTTGTACCCAATATTACTTTCTTTGCCGAAACCATTAAGAAATTACGACATATTACTAGTCTTCCTTTTGATGCCCATCTCATGATTGAAAATCCGCTTGAGCATATAGAAGAGTATATCGATGCTAGATGCGACATAATCACTGTTCATGCAGAAGCATGTGATGAATTTGAGTTTAGCCAGATAAATCAAAAACTTCTTTCGAATGGCATAAGTCCCGGTATCGCGATTAACCCCAGCACAGAGCTTCCAAAGTGGGTTTATTCCCATCTTAACGATATTGATGTTGTCATAATAATGTCTGTAGATCCTGGCTTTGCCGGTCAGAAATTTGTTCCCCAAATTCTGCCAAAAATGGTATTAACGACTAGAAAATTAAGGGAGAGTGGATTCAATGGATATATTGAAGCTGATGGCGGTATTGACGCCACTACTTTACAACAAGTATACGACATTGGAGCCAGGATTCTTGTTGCGGGAAATGCGGTATATGGCAGCACTGATATTCATGCTGCTATTATCCAGCTCAAACATAAAGCAAATGTTGCATTAGAAAAGAGGCTTCTTGAACATGCAACTACACTAGGAATAAGATCAGATTGGATGAAGACACGTAAACATATATTGATTCCGCTAGCAAACGAATTGGACATAGAGGAGGAATTTCATGCAATTAAGTAGTGAGAAAAAAAGCGCTGATATGAGAGGAGCTTATGGCGATACTATAGTAGAATTAGGAAAAATTAATCACAACATAGTTTGTGTTGGAGGTGATACCACAGAGTCTCTAAAAACAAAGAAATTTGGAGATTACTATCCTGATCGAATGTTCAATATAGGAATTGCAGAAGCGAACCTTGTCTCTATTGCAGCAGGCCTTGCAATTGCTGGCAAAATTGCATTTGCTAGTACTTATGCAGCTTTTCTGCCTGGTCGCTGCCTTGATCAAATCCGTAATACTATTTGCTATCCAAATTTAAACGTAAAACTTGTCGTTTCTCATGCTGGATTAACCGTAGGACCAGATGGAGCATCACATCAACAGATAGAAGATTTCTCAACTATGCGAGCCATTCCTAATATGCGAGTGGTTGTTCCTGCAGATGCAATTGCAGCAAGACAATTGATCAAGACAATTGCCCAAATTCCTGGTCCATTTTATGTACGGCTTGCAAGGCCCGCTAGCCAGGTAATCTATGCAGATGACGAAATGTCTTTCAATTTGGGTAAGGGAAATGTTTTGCGTGATGGATCAGATGTAACTATAATATCATGTGGTCTTATGGTTGCAAGATCCTTGAAAGCCGCCGATATACTCGAAAGTGATGAAGGTATTTCCTGTCGTGTCATAGACATGTTTTCGATTAAACCTATTGATAAGGATCTGATAGCTAAATGTAGCAAAGAAACTGGAGCAATAGTAACTGTTGAAGAACACAATATAATTGGAGGATTGGGCGGTGCTGTAGCCGAGATGACCGCAGAAAGCTACCCTGTGCCAATAAGGCGTGTAGGCATACATGATACATTTGGAGAATCTGCCAGAGATGAAGAAATTGATATATTATTAGAAAAGTATGGCTTAGCAGTAACAGAAATAACACAGGCTGCAGTAGAATCTAGGAGTAGAATAAAAAAATGAAAATATTTCTCGATACTGCTAATTTAGAAGATATAAAGACATTTAATGATATGGGAGTTGTCGATGGTATTACTACAAATCCTAGTCTTCTCTCAAAAGAAAAAGGCAATCCATCCCAAATAATGCGCGACATAGTGAGAATTATTAAGGGACCAGTAAGTCTTGAGGTGGTCGGTACTCAATACGAAGAAATGTTAGAGGAGGCTCATAGGCTTAAGAAGTATGGTCAAAATGTCATTGTTAAAATCCCTATGATTCCAGATGGGATTAAAGCAGTTAAAAGCCTAAAAGAAGAAGGTATAGAAACTAACGTCACGCTCATTTTTTCCGCTAATCAAGCAATTCTTGCCGCTAAGGCTGGAGCATCTTATGTCAGCCCATTTATTGGAAGATTAGACGATGGTGGACAAGAAGGAATGGCGCTTATCAGAGAAATTATTCAAATATTCAAAAACTATCAGATCGAATCTAAAGTTCTTGTGGCAAGCATTAGACATCCTCTCCATGTTATCGAGGCAGGAAAGATTGGTGCACATGTGGTGACATTACCTCCCGACGTCCTGAGAAAAATGATGATGCATCCACTCACAGACAAAGGGCTCGCTGGATTTCTTAATGATTGGGAGAAGGTAAAGACCCAAAATCCTAATCTATTAATCTAGGCTATTAATCTAGGCACGAAGTAAATTTATCACCTTTTTAGGTATGTCTTGCAATCTACTAACGGCCATGGTCTTCTCGTAATTCAAATAAATTAAATTGCGGCCTATACTAACTGAGTCACTAAGATTTCTACCAACTCCGATTGACACCATATGTATACCCATTTTTCGATATAATAAAACCATTTCACGGACGGAATCAAAGTCAGACGGCTCACCATCCGTTAGTGTAACCATAATGTCAGGCTTAAACGATTTTATCATGGGCTGTAACAACCCATAAATTTCAGCAAGTGGAGTTCCACCACTTGCCTTTATCTGCACCAATCTCCGAGCACTAATTACCGACCATTTTATATTAGCTGGTTTAATTACCCAGCATTTCACTCGTCTTTCGTCAGTGCTAAAAGCAAAAACTGCAAATTTTATACCAAGATAATGTAGCGCTTCACATAATGCGATAGTAGCCCTCTTGTATTCTAACTCGACATCTTCTATGCTACTAGAATGATCAAGCAAAATTACAACTTTTGTTTTAATTGAAAGTTTATAATCAATCAAAAATGTCTTGGGCAAGCTTTCAGCATAACTTTCGGGATCGAATTCTTCTCCCATATCCCCATGTCGTTCTATCCATCCGGTTTTCCAGTTTCGGAAAGACGCCTTTACCTTTTGGATTAAATCAGTATCGTAAATAGAGGTTTCATCTATATCCATTTTTTGAGGAATACTAAGTCCAAAGTTTTCCAAACTTTCATAACCTTTGTTCTCAGTCTTCTTACTTTCTTTTACCAAACTTTCGAATTCGCTAAGAATTTCATTACCTTCAACAATCTCTTTTAATGCCTTTTTATCATCTTTGTAGTTATGTTTCATGGTTACTAGTTTTTCTAGCTGTTTTAGTACATCGCTTTGGCTAAGTGACATTCCAATTCTTGTTCTCGGAGCAATGATGGGAATTGATGAAAGGGGGTCAAGTTCAAGTATTTTAATTAATTGTGATATATGTTGCTCTATCCATTCAGTCTTGTAATTATTGTCAATAGATTCTATTACTATATTGTTGGCAAATTCCGAGGCCTTTTTTACTCTTTCAAATTCCCCGCCATATAATTCACCTTTCAGATAACCTGTTAAAAAATACTGAGAGAATGCCTCTGATATCTTATGTCTTCCATGAATTGAATTTAGAAGAGGACGTGACAACCAAGATATTCCTTCATTGAATATGA
>JAREAI010000338.1:0-3181 GCA_029240435.1 Nitrososphaeraceae archaeon
ATATCCGGCGGAACTAAATTCTCTAGGACATCTAAAAATCCTTTATCTATATCTTCGTATTTTATTTCACGTATGGATACCAAATATTATTATTAGTATAAAAGGTCTGTAATTTAATATTAATATTTTAAATTAAACATAAAAGTTGTTCTCCCACTGATAAATATTTAATTTTAATAATAATGAAAAATTGAGTTATATATGTTCTTAAAATAGGAATAAAAATGCAAGATACGTTTCTCTCAAATATACAATAGTAATAAGGTACGAGAAGACTTAAATGAAGAAGCATAGAAATCAATGAAGTAATATAAAGAGAAGTTAGATAGTGAAAATTGTGTTGCAACGAAATTCTATCATTATTTTTCCTATTATATTGAAACTTATACTCCTTGCAATTTAGGTATAAGCTCCATATATGTTAGCATCCTATATCCTTTATCTTTTAACTCGCATATCATCTCTTTTTGTTCTTTCAATGCCTGATGCGGGTCTCGTGGATGCAAGGCAATTCTGATAATTTGTGGTTCTTCTTCCATTAAAAGCTTGAAATGTCTTTCATCTTTACCAACATTTATAATATTCTTTTCTGGATATCCAGTTGAATCCCAATTTAAAACCTTTGGAACTTTTATTTTCCTAAATGCCTTATCAGAAAGTAATATAAATTCTTCTTGCATTTCTGCTAAGATAAATCCTAGCTTTTCTAAGACCTTAATAGAGCTATCATTTAACTTCCAAGCTGGTGGTACAAAGACATTAGGCTTTATTCCTATCTCTTGAAATATCTCAAGACCAGCTCGTATCTCTTCTTCCGCAGCTGCTTTTGTTACTGTATGAAAATCATCAAACTGACCATTTCTATCCTCGTGATAAAGACCATGTAAAGCAATTTCGCATCGTTTGCATGATTTGATTTTATCTACAAATTCATGAAAGCTTGGAAGGTCTTGCTTTTCGTTAAAGAATGGAACCAATGCAATATTATACTTTATATCTAGTCCCTCAACCTCATCAGTAAACTTAAATATCTTTGGGGAAAAAGCAGGGCATGCATCATGTATTGTAACTACCGCTAATGGTACATCTAATTGTTTCTGATGTGGTAAAATCGACATGGCGTATGATATTCTACAACCATATATATCAATTTTAAAGTAAGTTTTGTATTATTGTATTATTGTTAATGCATATTTCAAATATATATTTGTGAACAATATTCGTACCTAGTATTATAATACCTAATACTGCCATGGTAGCTTATGATGATGTTAGGTTTTGTAGAAGAGAAGCAGCAATCGGAAGAGAATCTGAGTTTGGCTTATCATATCAGCAAAGAAGATAATAATAAAAACTAAACTTGAATATGATCAGATAGTGAAGAGTCGAAAAAACCTGATTACAGAGATACAGAATCAGATAAGGAACAAGAAGAAAATGAAAGGAAAGGAAATAGAAGAACTAACAACAAACCAAGACTTCTGACCCACTTTAAAGAAAAGGGGCAAATTATAACATCATGAGCCCAGTATCATATTCTATGTTGCTTCAAATTCTTGCACTTTGGGGATGCATGCCTGAAATAACTAAGGATTGTATAGATATGACAAATGCATCAAGTACATATCTAAGTCTTGCTTTAGGAGCGATAGTTGGTGCAGTAATAAGTTGGTGGATCTATAATATGCAGAAGAAAACCTCTGTTAAACAGGACGAGACACTCAGACGCATCAGCGAACTGGAGGAGAGTTATGATAAAGTCTTGAAGACAATACAGCAGTTCCAAAAACATCAGGCAAACTTCTCAGTCAAATACTTAATTTGGATAAAAAGATTGATGCCATAATCGAAAAGGAGGATAGATGATAGTACAATGGAAGCTTGTAATAAAAGATAATGACACCTTAGTGATAGAATTACTGATTTAAGTATTTGATGAATTAGTCTGACTTAGGATTATATGACTGAATTTGTGACATACAGAGAGATATACGAACCAGCGAAAAATTAATGGCTGTATATGAATAGTTATTTGTCAAAGTCATAATGTAGGGTCTCACAATATGCTAATTTTTCCATGGTCTTTCTTTCACCTTGTGATATTAACATTATTTCTATGTGTTTGTATTTATTCTTGAATTATTCTATTAATTTCTTTATCGCCTATATTGCCAAGGATGTCACTTTTCTTGGCAATATTAAGTGGGACTAGTCTATCAAACAAATTTCTTCTTTGATGTGTAGGATCTTTGATAGGTATCCGGTAACAACATTTATCTTTTCTAGTCTTTTATCCTTACCTTCAAATACTTAAAGAGTACGATCAATGTCATTGCTCTTAAGTTTCCTTCTACCTTATGGCCTATGAGAAATAAGCTAATTGCTAAAATCAATAAGACAAGACCACTGATAGGGTTTGTATTTTGGCCTATAACATAACTTGCTATCATGGATATTCCAACAATATACAATGGTAATCCGATACCATGTAGTATTCTATTGACTGGATGTCTATGAGTATTTCTAATGGCCTTCAGAAGGCTAAATGCCAATCCAATCTTAGTTGGAGATTAAGAGATTTGAATCTTGTCAGTAAGCAGGTTGATTGTTTTTTATTTCATTCATAACGTATTATAAGAATGATTAGAAAAATATCTCGACTATCAGCTGATTGAAAACCAAGATTCTTTTTTCTTTTCTACTCTAAAATAGAGTATACTCTAAATCTTGTATATTTGTATTATACTATCTGTCTTAGCAGCGGTCTACCTTAACTTCTATCCCATCTCCATGTTGAGGCATTCTTCCTTCTCTCAACCTATTGTGTCTTTTTTTCTATCCATTTCATAAAAGTAAAACGTGCAAAAGTTATTCCAGATACTAGCTGAGAAAATATATTGTCTTCATATAAGCTTGCATCTATATCTCTTCCACCACTCTTGAGTGATTTTATATATGTACTCCTTGCAAATTCTTCCACCAACTTTGCAAGGTTGCCGCTTATGACATAATGGTTAAACAATCCAACATAATCATCATTTCCTAAAGAGATTAATTGTACCTTGATATTATATTCAAATTTTTCATCTGGCAAAGACTTTACGTCACTACCATCAATGAAGTGTTTTGGGATAAGTTTTGAAAGATATTTTGCTTCTCTAATTGCAATCTGAGCTAAAGG
>JAREAI010000001.1:0-31843 GCA_029240435.1 Nitrososphaeraceae archaeon
CGCCACTTTTAGTACTCATACTAACGAACATAATAGATAATTGCATCATTATATTAAATGTTTATGAAGACCATAGAATAATACTATGTTATAAATAGTGTTATCAAACAGTCTTAAATATGAATTTTTTATCGTTATATGCTTAGATGAATTCACTTAATCTATCTCAGTGGCAAATTATAATAAGAAAACTCACACAATTATAATAATATCCACTACCAATATATTTATAAAATTATCTTCCTAAAAAACCCACTTTAGAAAAGGTCATATTCGTTTGATATCTGTTTTTGTAGTGACATTGGAAAATATCTATGCTTTAAACCACTATAACACTATTGAGATCCTTTACAGTTATAATATCTTTGAAATTACAATATGGCGTTTAGAGAACATTGGCAGATTGGATAAAGTTACTAGTGGCAATTTTCTTCCTATAATTGCATTCCTTCATCTTACTATCGAAACAAATCCTTCTCTTTTCTCCTTACCAGGTTGGAAATAGAGGCTTTGTCTTCTGCGTCATATATACAACCCCTTACTATGGCGACTGGGATGCGATCTGATTTACCCATTACAAGCTCGGCAGCAGATGCTATTTCATCTACTGTCGCAATTTCTGTCACCTTCAATTTCTTTCCATACATATCAATAGTGCCTACATAACTCTTTATTGGTTTTATTCCTGCTATACCTACTGCAACATTGGTTTGTCCCTCTCTAAATGGCCTACCAAAGGTATCTGTTATTACAACTGCTACGTTTTTTGTTGTTTGCTTTTTAATGGAATGTCTAATTTTCCTTGCAGATTCATCCGCATCAATTGGTAATAAAACCACATGGTTGTCACTGTCTTCAACATTGCTCTGATCTATTCCTGCATTTGCACAGACAAAACCTTGTCTGGTTTCTACTATTATTACTCCTCTATCTTCTCTTATTAGCTCTTTTGATTCGCTTAAAATCATTTCAACAATTCTCGCATCTTTGCAATTCTTTCTTGCTAACTGGATAGATTTATCGGAGGGATTGATCAAATTGAGGTCCACTATTCGTCCCTCAGATTTTGAAATAATTTTTTGTGCAATAACTATGATATCTCTGTCATATAGATTTTCATGAGCTTGACATATGGATTCTAAAATTATCAAATCTAATTTATCCTCTGGTTTTATCGCTGCAGGAATATGAATTGGAATAATTTCTATTTTAGCATGAACCATTAAAGCAAGATAAACGTTGACGATATAAAAAATTGATTACCTATCATTGCGCTGTGCAATAACTGCATTTCCAAATTTCTTTTCTAATAAGTTAAGTAATAACATTAGATCACGTATCTCTATAACTGCATCTGATTTCTCCTTAACCGTATCTACAGGACAGAATCCTATTGTGAATGCCGCTAGTGAAAACAGCTTCAAATCATTTGCACCATCTACTACCACTACAGTATCTTCCTTTTTAAAACCCCATTCCTTTATTGTTGGTATCACTACAGCTGCCTTATCTGATGTGACGTGAACATTTATACCATCTATCTTACCGTTCCTGAATATCAACTCATTTGAAAATATTTTATCTAGCCCAAGTTCGTCTTTTAGTCTATCAGTTATTATGGTGAAACCTCCAGAGACAGCAATCATTTTCCAGCCAGCCTTTTTTAGAGATGAACAAAGCTCTTTGGCGCCGGGCATTATTTCTAAATTTTCGCCTATTCTTTTAGCGTCCTCAAAAGCAATTCCCTTTAGTGCATTGACACGTTGAACAAGACCTTCTTCCCATTTGATCTCTCCACGAATACCTTGTTTTGTAATATCCCATATTTGCTTCTCCTTCTCCGGACCCATCATTTGTGCTAAAACTGGAAGATATTCAGCGTTGAGCAGAACACCTTCCACATCAAAAATGATTAGCATTGTAGTGTGATTATATAAGCCTCTCCAACCAACATATATTAAGGTTCTCCAATTTATCGATAAAATAAAAATAAAAAATTAATTGATATTTTTTAAATATTTTAATTATGAAAAGTCACTAGTCGGTATATCATTTCATAAAATGATGATTTATAGAAAAAACAGCGACACATTTTATCAATATTGATTTTTTTTCGTGTAATTGACGCCATGACAAAATCAATAAAAAGCTTTCATTTTGATCTCAACAGAGCTTAATGAGTATGAGTATCAAGGTCACCTAAGAATGTTAGACGGTTACTAGATTAAACGATATTATAGGTGGTTAATATTAAATTGCTTATTATCTTATTAGTTTCTTTGAAATGGACTGAAATAATCGCTCATAAAGAGCAACTGGTTTTGATTTTTCAAATGACATTTGGATAGTCAAAGATTTGCCGAGACTTATCCTTTTTTGTGTGTGATCTCTCTAATATAACTAAATATTCAAAATGCTTCAAAATTAAGGTATTGATGAAACTACGAATGACAATATAAAATTCTCATTCTAAGAGAGTTCGCTGAAACAACCTGGGAACCCTGAAAGGAAAGCATCTCCCCGTCCTATGATCTGTCGCCGCCTCTGTAATTAAGCAAATTTCTAAAAATCTTGGAAGGATGCAAAACAGATTTAGTCATCAGGAAGGATCTTATATGACTATTGCATTCTTTTATTATCATGAGTGAGAGCTTCGAAACTAAATATTTAGTACCTGTTAAAGTGGTTGAAAAATCCATTAAATTAACTGACGAAGCGAAAACAGAATTGCAAAGTATTGGTATGATGGATGACAAAGGTAAACTCAAGCTGAAGGGGGTTAGTCCTAAAATGCTTAAACGTATGAAGTTAGAAGCTGTAGATTGCCCTGTCCTAAAAACAGAAGTAGGATTTATCCAATGTTACGTGTGTAAGAACTTCCATAGTAGAGTTTCAGGGAAGGTGTACTGCAAAGGAGAACCACTATAAAATCACCAAAACTTCATAAAGCCAATCCTTCTGCGTGTGAATGTTGAATTCTGTGAAGGAGACTGGAATCACAGTTAAAAAAAATGAAAATTTTAGTGAATGGTATTCGCAAGTAGTGCTAAAAACCGGTCTTGCGGACTATGCTCCTGTAAAAGGATTCATAGCTCTTCCTCCATATGGTTATGCTATCTGGGAATCTATTAGAGATATATTAGACAGTAAGTTCAAGGAAACAGGACATCAGAATGGCTTTTTGCCTGTGTTAATTCCAGAGAGTCTTCTTATAAGAGAAGAAGATCACTTTGCAGGATTTACGCCAGAAGTATTTTGGGTAACGAAAGCCGGAGATAATAGCCTGTCAGAGAAGCTTGCTTTACGCCCTACTTCAGAAACTCTTGCATACTCAATATTTGCTAAGTGGGTGACAAGCTACAGAGATCTACCATTAAAAATCAATTATTGGAATACTGCATTACGTGCAGAAATAAAAGGAACAAAACCTTTCGTGAGGACTTCAGAGTTTCTCTGGCAGGAAGGACATACAGTCCATGCTAGTCGCAAAGAAGCAGAAGATGAAGTTATGACAATTTTGGCTATTTACAACGAATTGATTCAAAATCATTTAGCGATTCCAACTCTAACTGGATTGAAAAGTGATAAAGAAAAGTTTGTTGGTGCAGAATATACTGCCACATTGGAAGCAATGATGTCTGATGGGAAGGCATTACAGATGGGTACTTCTCATTATTTAGGACAAAGGTTTTCCAAACCTTTTGAAATAAAATATCTTGGAAAGGACACACAAGATCATTTTGCTTGGCAGACATCTTGGGGAGCATCTTGGCGGCTAATTGGAGCATTGATAATGGTTCACGGCGATGACAAAGGCCTTATTATTCCTCCTAAGGTTGCACCTGTTCAAGTGATCATAATTCCAATATACAAAGATAAAGATGAAGAGATGGTAAAATCATCCGCCGATAAGCTACATATTGAATTAAAAAAATCAGGAATCCGAGCTCATGTTGATAAAAGGGATGAGTATACTTCTGGATGGAAATTCAATGAATGGGAAATGAAAGGTGTACCTCTCCGAATAAATATAGGACCGAGAGATATTGAAAAACGTCAAGTAGA
The DNA here is from genome assembly GCA_029240435.1 of Nitrososphaeraceae archaeon. GTDB lineage: Archaea > Thermoproteota > Nitrososphaeria > Nitrososphaerales > Nitrososphaeraceae > JAJNBK01. The sequence goes on from JAREAI010000001.1 coordinate 4,066, forward strand.
GCTTGTTAGACGGGATATGAAGAATAAAATCCTTGTAGAGCGGGGCCAACTAACTGAACACGTGACCTCTCTGTTAAATCAAATTCAAAGCAATCTGCTAAATAGAGCCAAGAAACTTCTCGAAGATAATATTACTAAAGCCACAAATTATGATACATTAAAATTGACTGTTCAGAATAAAGGTGGGTTTGTCTTAGCTGGATGGTGCGCGAGTAGACAATGTGAAGATAAAATAAAAGAAGAGACAGGAGCAGATATTCGGGTTATTCCATTTGAAGGACAGGAAGAATCTAATTCAACGATTTGTATATATTGTCATCAGCCAGCAAAGAAAATTGCAGTCTTTGCTAGAGCTTACTAATGTGACAAATTTAATAATGACTCTCTGGTTGCTTTGCGATTTCTTTATGTTCATCCTACCGTAGAAAAGTACTATTGAAATTTATTTTCACATTGATGCTTGGATAATAGAGTATAAACCATTCCCATTATACATACGTCAGAATTTGCAGTATAAAACAATCAGATTATAGAATCCTTCTACCGAAAACAGAAGGGGGATATATCTGATGTTCATATAAACTTGATTTTTGTAGTTGTCAAATAATATATCCTTATGTCATTTTTGAGTTTTTAATATACTAAATTTGTTTAACATTAACCAGGAGATGGACATATTGATAATGTCATGAAGCTTGTTTGTGCTGTGTCTATAAATCCAAAGGTTTCTTTTTTGCTTGTCATTGTCAAAACAATTATCACAAGTTATTTCACTTGAGTCTTAAAACTCCCATTAAATGGAGTTATAATGGTGATTTTGTACTTAAAAATGTATGAAACTACAAGTTTAAGAAGACAATTATTATCCTCGGCTCATTAGATTCAACGGTCTAACACACTTAAGAAGCAACATTTACTACTATCCAAACAACGATAACAATTTTAGAACAGCATTTTGAAATTATTTTTATGTATGTTATTTGAGGACACCTAAACTTTTTGTTTTACGTTATTATGATAAATACGCTAGAAAGAGAAACTTTATGTATTATTACGCTGATACTTGACATTCTAAACTTGACGAAGCTGCTGCAGTCCGAACAAATTGCTTTCGATAGTAATTATAAACATATATATCCATTATGGCCAATTTGAAAAAAGTGTATCACTATAGAGAGATATTGGAGAAATAGAAAGATAATACTTTTTTACTGTTTTTTATATGACGATAAACCAAGACAACGATACATAACTCATAAATAAACCAAAATAACTATGCAGGTCATGTCAAGCTTGTCCTACACAAATTCATATATGCTCTTAGATTGCGTTAACTCAGATACAATTATCAGTCTATTGACTAACTCCTAGATATAACGACGTATCTATCGAGGTAGTTTAATTGGTTAATATCGACGAAATCTTTGCATTCTATGATGACTTTGGATACTTAGGCATACTACTAATAAGTTTTGTTGGAAGCATTATAGTTTTCATTCCCATACCATATTTTCCTGTACTTGTCACCGCAGCTTTTAACAAACAATTAGATCCTCATATTTTAGCTCTTTCTAGTGCAATCGGAGCGGTCATAGCAAAAATGATAATATTTTACGTGAGTTATTATGGCCGAAACATCCTGAGCACTACGACAAAGAGAAGAATACTTCCTCTTCAAAGGCTGCTCAGAAAGTATGGTTGGCCAGGAGCCTTTGCAGCCGCCCTTACTCCTATACCGGATGATCTAATCTATATTCCTCTTGGACTTGCAAAGTATAATCCTTGGAAATTCGCAATTGCAACCTTCCTTGGAAAATTTGTTCTGAATGAAATAATTGTATTAGGGGCGGTTTTTTTAGGAAGACCGTTCATTGAAAACCTTGGTTCAGAATCTACCGATCCTGGATATTTGCTTGCTGGAGCTGTTGCAAGTGCTATAGTGCTGGGAATAATGATATACCTTTATGTAAAAATTGATTGGGCAAAGATAATTGGAAAATGGTTTCCTTGGACACTTGAAGATGATCCTAACGAAAAATAATCAGCATTCCGTGATACTCGATCTACATTCGTAATTTATTCTCAAATAAAGTAATCTATGGGTTTATATATAATCAGAAAGTTTGGAATCCAACACACAAACTGCTCTGGTCGTCCTACTGTGAATCTTATCATTTTACTTTATTATCTTCTATTAAATGCATATAAAATGTTGAATCAAACACCAGTATTTGTCACTAATTTAGCAGATTGCTTTGTGTATCGTGTTACTTGTAGGGAGACTATTAGCTTCATTAGATTGATTGAGTAAATAGATGAGAATCAATGATATAATGAAATCTAAATTGCTCAATTATCTGTATTAGATTAGAACAAATATTGATTTAGCATCTATTAAATGATTGTATATATTAGACATCAGCTCTAAGCCTTTTAACAACACTACTTAAAAGTATTTTTTATTTTTGTTTTGTATCTCGTAATGGATAAAGCCATTCACTTTAACAGTAAAATTTCAATTCTTCTAACTTTGATATTGATAGCTTTGTCGACTGTCGTTGCTATCGCTATATATGGAGAGGCTAATAGTATGCCTGGCGTTAAAATTACCTCTCATTACCAAGATCAACAAGTTCCAATCGGTGAACTTAATGTTTCAGGAATTTCGACGGATAATGCGACCACCGCTTGTCAGGTTTATTTGGATTGGAATGATTTAAAACCATTTCAAGCTGCTACAGCAACAGGTCCAGGAGGAGTAAATGATTATTCTACCTGGTCTTTTCTATACTCCAAAGATTATCATATGATAAAAGAGGGAAATAATGAACTTACTGCAAAACTATCATGTGGAGACATTCCAGTTTCTACAAAATATTATTCTCTAAATGTTACTGGAATAACTGCAGACACAGAAGATCCATTATCGTATGCGAGCGGTGATTCTGTAGACCCTAAAAAGGTGGCTGCAGATCGAAATAATGACTCGTTACAAGTTGAACCAAAAAATCCTCCTATTTCTATATTGTCAGATTATCTTGACTCAAGTATCGAGCCAGCGATCTCAAGTGCAGGGTCAGAGCAAGCAAATGCAAACAATACCAAATCATATCTCCTTCCTGCTCCTTCGTTTGTTGAAAATAGTGAGTCGAACTTTGGCAATGCAACCTCGCTTGAAGGAAGAGGACAACTAAAATTAATTCCGCCCGTAGCTAACGCCGGCAGCGATTTGATAGTTAATGAAGGTTCAAGTATTAGTCTTAATGCCTCTGAAAGTAACGATCCTGATGGTATTATCTTATCTTATATTTGGAAACAAAATCCTCATCCACTGATAACTCTAGGAGACGCAGAAACAAAAATTTGGACATTTACCGTTCCGAGTGTATCTTCTGACACTACGTTTACGTTCGAATTGACAGTCAGTGATAATAACGGTTTAACAGCGACTGACTCTACAAATGTTCTAGTGAGAGATGTATCTACTAGCAATCCTTCTTTCTCATCCAATAATAATGCCCCAATTGCTAATGCGGGCCCAGATTTAGAAGTAAATGAAAGTATGTCTCTAACCCTTTCAGGTAGCGCCAGTAGTGATCCAGATATTGGCGACAGCTTAAATTATTCGTGGAAACAGACTGCAGGCAATCCAGTGTTAGATACATCAGCGGGAGCCGATAAAGAGGTATTGACATTTACTTCTCCCGTTGTGTCTGCGGATACCATCTTTACATTTGAATTGATAGTTACAGACAGGCATGGTATTATGGATACAGATGTAATGAATGTGCTTGTCAGAGATATACCTTCTTCGTCTGCCTCGAACAACACAATTACCTCTCCCTCCAATAGTGAAAATCAAGCTTCAAAAATGATGGTACAAATAGAAGTGGCTGAGGATCCAATCAGCCTCGGAGATGAGCAGACTGTAACAGTTACCGTAAATGATGCAATATCAGATGAAACAATACAATACGCTGATATTGATGGTATGGTGACATATCCTTCTGGCGACACGAAGGAATTTGATGATGATGATGATGGGATTGTTTCATATGCTTGGGAACTTGATGAAGATTCTGACCCCGGCACATTTGCCGTTGCTGTTAATGCATCTGCAGCCGGTTATGAAGAAATATCCGAATCAATAAATTTTGAAGCAGTAGGAGGAGAAGAAGAAGAAGGAGAAGGAGAAGGAGAAGGAGAAGACAAGCAAAATAATGAGGAAGGGGAAGATGATTAATAGAAGCACCTTCGTTATTTTGAATATATTATAGACAAAAATTATTGATAGTATGATGACAGATAGGCATATCCCCTATCAAAATATTTGTCATATGGTTTGTATTATTCCTATATGGGGAGAATAGTTAAGATAAATGAATATCTCTATTTAGTATAGAAAAGGCTCAATGAATGAAAAAACACTCTCTCATATTCTCTTTATCTGAGTTTATTGATTTAACATAGAATTTTTTCCGTTTCTTATTATCAATTAAGTTCTAGCTAATAGGATTTCTTGAATATCTAAATTTTAGAAAAAGAAGTACAACATTTAATGACACTCCTACTGTATTTCCTCCAACGATCACAACATCATTTATACCTAATCCGTATATTACCCATAATGACAGCCCAACGATTAAGGACAATATCAGCCAGACAGACACATCGTCCATTTTCTTAGTTTTGACGCCCTTGATTATTTGCGGTACTGTACTCGAAAGGGCAAATATGCTAGCCAATATTCCTATTGCAGATATTAAAAAATCAAACATAAATGTGTAAATTACTTATAGGTGCATTTGATTGTTTATAGATATATTTTAAATGACGTATCGGCTAATTGTTACATTGTATGAATAGATCGCTTACTCTATTACCGATCGAAAACCAAATATTTGCTATTCAAAGTTGACGTATCTATGTCATATGACAATTGCAAAGATGATGATTCGTTGAATATTCCAAATCAGGAGTTCTATTACAGACATACTGAACTTGTTGCAAAAGAGTTAGTTGGAAAAAAACTTGTTCGTATTATTCGTGAATCAAAGGATAAAATATACAGATTGTCAGGCTTAATAGTTGAAACAGAAGCATATGGTTTCGATGAAGATCCGGCAAGTCATGCCTATAGAGGAGTTACTCCTAGAAATACGCCAATGTTTGGAGAAGCTGGTCATGCTTATGTTTATTTCACTTATGGCAATTATTATTGTGTAAACGTATCTGCAAGATCTTCTGAAGTTAAAGCGGGTGCAGTTCTTATTAGGGCGTTACAACCATTGGAAGGTATCAATATTATGAAGATCTTGCGTAATACTGATGACGAATTGTCATTGTCTTCAGGACCAGGAAAACTTACGCAAGCACTAAGGATTGACAAATCTCTAAATGGACAAGACATGACAAATGCAAGAACTCAACTTCATATAGAATATGGAATAAATCCTCAAAGAATAATTTCTTCTTCGAGAATAGGCATAAGAGAAGCTAGAGAGAAAAAATGGCGATTCATTTTAGCACGCAAGGATGATAATGGTGATCTAGTTAGCAGATATGTATCTAGAAAGAAGATAGACTAATAATAACAATAGGCAGTACAATAAAATTTCTTTAATATGACCTTAATGGACAAATGTTTATAGTTTAACCCAAACTATTTCTAGCTATCAGTCACATACTTTAAAAATAAAAAGTTGGTAATACTATCTATAACGAATTAGTATTAGTTCATGATAAGATTATTTTTAATTTATTTGGATGATAAATCATCTAATCAATTGTTATTATCGTTGTATATGTATGTATATGTATGTATATATACATATTATATTTATAACTCTATAAAAAAGTATTGCACCCGGTATAGTCGAAAAAATTCATAGTCGATCGATATGACTAAACGATAATATATCAACTTAAGGTCAAGTGATAATCATTTTCTATTCAGAAACATCTAAAAATTACACTTCATTACGCTGAAACCATATCATGATCTCTAATTGTATTATTCCACTACAGATAAATTTACGAGTAGTGATGAGGTGTATATGTCTTCCCAACTCAGTAGCAATATCAAGATAGTATATGTTCTTCTTGATGGTGTTGGTGACCTTCCGCATCATTCCTTGAATGATTTGACACCCCTTGAGGCAGCCTATACACCTTGCATGGACTCACTTACGAGAAACGGATGTATGGGGCAAGTGATTAGTGTAGGAAAGGGAATAGCTCCACAGTCTGATATAGCGGTATTTAATATGCTAGGCTATAGTTTCAAGGATGGCAGTTATGTTGGCAGGGGTATAATAGAATCAATTGGCTGCAATATAGATTTCAAAGAAGGCGACCTAGCAATGCGAGGAAACTTCGCCACAGTTGATGATAATTTACAAATTATCGACAGAAGGGCTGGAAGGATTATCAGTAAGGAAGAAGCTGCATCAATTTGCAAAACATTGACTGAAAAAATTCATTTTAGCGACATAAGTGCGTCAGTTGTCATAGAGCCAACCATTGCTCATAGAGTAACTATCCGTTTTAGACATGAGAAGATAAAGTTATCTGAAAAGATATCAAATACAGATCCGGCTTATGACAGAATTAACGGGATGGGAATAGCCAAAGCTACAATAGCTAAACCTCATATTGGTATATCGGAACCCCAAGAAAACACAGTAGCAGCAAAAACATCAGCAAAATTGGTCAATGAATTTACAGATCTGGCTGCTAAATTACTGAGGAATCATCCCATCAATAATGCCCGTTCCAAAATAGGAAAGAAACCTATTAATGCTGTACTTGCTCGGGATTCTGGAAACAGATATCCAGACTTAGAACCAATAGATAGAAAATATGGCATCAATGTAGCATGTATTGTAGATATGCCTGTAGAAATTGGAATCTCTAAAGTCTTAGGAATGAGAGCCTTTAATGCTGGTGACGTCACCGACTATGAACAAAAAGCAATAGTCGCAGCAGAGAACCTGGAGAAGTTTAATGTTATCTATGTTCACATAAAAGGACCTGACGAATATGGACATGATGGCGATGCAAAAGGAAAAAAGACGAATATTGAAGATATCGATAGGAGGTTCTTTTCAACACTTACAAAAAACTTAAAAGTTAAAGATTCGACCATAATTATTTCTGCCGACCACTCCACGCCATGTGTGAAAAAAGGACATAGCGACGACCCAGTTCCTCTACTGGTATCAGGAAACAAGATCAAAAGAGATAATAGTCAAAGATTTACCGAAAAATATGCGATGAAAGGCAGTATGGGATTACTTATGGGTGCTGATGTCCTTTCGACTGCAATGCGAATGATAACCCATTGATAATTTTATCGGTAAATTTCATATGCTAGCGCCAATAAGGCTACCTTTGCATTGCTCACAAACTTGTTCGTCTATATTCGACTCTATGCGGTGATGGACATCACATATAATAAGTGTGTAGCGCATATAATTAAATAATTCAATTAATTTGGCCATAGTGTTAGGAGTATATGCTTTGTTCGTTGACAGATCTCTTGCAATATCGTCAACCATGTGCATAACTTCGTGTAAAGAGCCAAGTTTAGAGATAAGTTCAACGTCACCCCTTGTCCCTCTCAAATAGTTACTTACTGCAGCTTGAGTGATGCCTAATACATTAGCAACAACTTCTTCCTTTAAGTCATACTCTTTGATAAGTTTCTTAGCTAAAATAGCCCTGATCGCCGGGATCAAAGATTTAGCCTCAATTTCAGAAGGTAGAAGCATTATATTAGACAGTACAAATTCCATCGAATTCTTATATAAAGCTTCTTTGCAAGCAGAATGAGTGGTATGTTTCTTTAAATAAAATAAGACATTCTACTATACCATAAAGACATGATTGTTGTTTTTAATGAATATGACGGTAGCTTCTATCTAATCAGAATCTACAATTTGAAAGAACTTTACAACATACTGTGTAGTCTTATAGAATATAGAGGTTGGCTACACATAAGTACCACACAGCTACTAGATGAAGAAGAGCGATCGTCTTCTTCTAAATGAACAGGACAAACTTAAATAGGTGCTAACTTTGTTTCTTATTTTAAGATGAGTAATCGATTTCCTATATTCTTTCAACTATTAACTTCCTATGGAGGATGCAAAATTTTGAAATGAGAACGAAATTTGGTTTTACGCAGGGTCTGAATGTTGCCAGACTGGGGCTAGACGAAACTCAGGTTATTACTGCTTGCCAGATAGCTGACAGGATGGATTATGATTCAATTTGGGCAATGGATCATTCAAACGTTCCACAGTGGAAAAATGCTGTTGTTAATGATGCATGGCTTATGCTTGCGGCCATTGGAGCTCTTACCCAGAACGTCGAACTTGGCACATGTGTAACAGATGCTATCAGAAGACATCCATCTTCAATTGCGCTTTCGACTATTACTTTAGATAGAATTACAAAAGGCAGGGCTGTTCTTGGAATCGGAGCAGGAGAAGCACAGAATGTAGTGGATTTTGGAATAGAATTTAGCAAGCCAGTAACTAAATTCCAGGAACAATTAGAAGTAATAGAAAGACTTTTTGAATCTGACCCAGATAACCATGTCAATTACGATGGCATCTATTACAAATTAATTAATGCATGCCTTCAGACTAAAAGTATTCGTAAACCACGACCACCCGTATATATTGCTGCAGGAGCACCAAAGACACTTGAATTATGTGCAAAATATGGTGATGGATGGATTCCGATAGGTTATACACCAGAATTATTCAGCTCTCATGCCAATGTGATTAAAGAACATGCAAAAAAGAACGGACGAGATCTGTCTAACTTCCAATTTGCGAATGACGTAGACATTTATTTTACAGATGACGGAGAAGAGGCTTGGAATAAGATGAAAAACGCAGTAAAAGTTAGTCTATACAAGCCAGAGTTGTTAAAAGTTCATAATATACCTCAAGACTCAGAATTTGACTTTAGAAGATACTTTACAGAATATGCCATGAATAAGCCAGAACTTATGCAACAGATGAAGAGAGCTGCATTGAAAATACCTGATAGCGTTGCAAGAACAGCAATAGGCATAGGGAAACCAGATGATGTAATAGAAATGCTTGAACGCTTCATTAAAGCCGGCACAAATCATTTTATTATTAGGTACTGGGGCGAAGGTTACTTTAAGAACATCGAAATGTTTGGTAACAAGGTTATTCCATATTTCAGAGACCAGGAAAAAACTAATTAATCAAGCATTCATATAACTATCAAGAGAAATAATAGACGAACCATAATTACCTTTTTCTTCTCTTTTCATATCTTTATTTAAAAGTGGTTCAGCATCGAAACCGAGCTTTCTCAATGTCTTAGCAAAATCTATCGCGAATCCATGAAATGTGTAGATCTTTTTTGGAGTAGATTTTTTAACAACTTGGACAAGATCCTTATAATCACAATGGTCGCTCATAGGTAAAGCATAGTCAAGTCCCATCATGAATTTGTAGTTTGTATCAACGGCCCATCCGCTAAATCCTATTGTAATAGCCCCATATCTCTCTTTCATGCGTTTTATAAAACCGTTTCTCCCATGAAATAATGGCGTAATCATGATCCATGGCTTGTTTTTTAAAAGAAGGTTTTGGTCTTCTGCCGTTGAATGTTTCATTGTACTCTTCAACCGTACACCCAATTTGGAATAAATAGAGTTCATGTTATATACAGAATCATGTACATATAACGGATCCCAATGGCCAAAAAGCTCCGTTAATAGTTGGGCTTTACCCAAAGGATAACCCATTAGAAGGACAGGAATTCCTTTATCATACATCCTTGAAATGATCTTGTTGGCATTATGTACGACTTCGCGCAAATCAGGGAATACATATTGCGGTCTGCCAAAAGTTGATTCTATTATTAATGTGTGGACCTGCGGAATTAGAGCTGGTCTCATAAATGCTCTTTCTTTAATTGAGATATCTCCTGTATAATAAATCTCATCATGGTTTACTAACAATCCTCTTGAACCTAAAATATGTCCTGTGTCGATTAGCTTAAATCGGTCATCCTCTTCTTCTTGTGAATCGCTTAATCTATATCCCCGTGCTTCAGCAATCAACGAAGTTTCCCTTGATACCAGAGTCTTACTTTTTACTAAATCATGTTTGCCGCACTTTTTATGTAAATGATCAGTATGCGCGTGAGAAACAAAAGTCATATCACAGTAAGTCTGTCTATTAGGATCAAGCAATATTTTTTTACCATCGCTGTAAATAACGATACCGCATTGAGAAAAACAAATTTTAGCAGTCAATTGGTTAGTTTTAAATTGTTGTTATAACTTGTATTTTAACATTCTTGGGACAATATAAGATTGATATCAGGAAAATTAGTAGAGGAACGTTTTGCCTTTCTGTTAGGTATTTATCTTTAAGTATCGACAAAAATATTGTTGATAAAGCTTGGGATACTGATCTCCGGCAGAGGAAGTAATATGGCTGCGATTCTTTCTGCAATAAAATCAGGAAATATAAAAAACATCAAGCCTGCAGTAGTAATCTCTAATAGAACTGATGCAGAAGGACTAAAAGTTGCCTCCGAAAATTTTGGAATTGCTACAGAAATTGTTCTGAGCCAAGGTTTGAAAGGATGGGATTATGACAAGAAAGTTATTTCAGTGTTAAAAAAATATGATGTAAGATCAGAGTATGGTCTCGTTTGCCTAGCAGGCTTTATGCGGCTTATTAGTGCTGAATTCATAAAAGAATATCCTATGCGAATACTAAATATCCATCCAGCATTGTTACCTTCATTTCCCGGTCTTCATGCACAGAAACAAGCAATAGAATATGGTGTCAAAGTATCAGGGTGCACTGTACATTTTGTAGATCAAGGACTCGATTCGGGACCTATTGTACTTCAGAGGGTAGTAGAAGTAATGGACTCAGATACAGAAGAAGAACTCTCAGCAAGGATATTGAGAAAAGAACATGAATTATATCCTGAAGCAGTAAGGCTGTTTGCAGAAGACAAAATAAAAATTATGGGTCGAAAGGTAATACTTCGAAGATAATTTAACTTCGATATGTTGAACTTTTAAAATATGAAATTTATAAAAGAAAATGTATCCATGACTAGTAACGCAAAATAGTGTCTACTGCTTTCTCTTGATTAGTTGACTGGAAAAATAATTGACGGTTTAGCGGTGGCGGATGATGTTAAAAAACAGGTAAAAAAAGCAGTTGACAAATTGAAAAGTCAAGGCATTCTAGCCAGCCTTGCTACTATTCTTGTGGGAGATGATCCATCATCTGCTACATACATAAAAAATAAGCAAAAAGCTGCCGAAGAGGTAGGGATTATTACATGCGATCATAAATTGACATCGTCAGTCAGTCAGCGAGAATTAATGGACCTTGTCAATTTGTTAAACGAAGATGAAAAGATTCACGGAATTTTAGTTCAACTGCCTCTTCCTTCCAATATCGACAAATTTGCTATAACTAACACTATTAATCCCGCTAAAGATGTTGATGGACTTACACCATTCAATGCAGGTCTATTGTTAAGTGGTTCTGCCTATCTAAAACCATGTACTCCAGCGGGAATCATTCAGATGTTAGACTTTTACAATATTGATGTATCGGGAATGGATGCCATTATAGTTAATCGTAGCAATCTCGTGGGAAAACCTCTTGCTATGCTATTGTTGGAACGAAATGCCACGGTAACAATATGTCATTCTAAAACGAAAGATCTTAAGGGTAAATTATGGCAGGCTGATGTAGTAATTACAGCAGTTGGCAACCGGGAAATCTTTACTCTCACTTCAGATATGATAAAACCAGGTGCCATAGTAATAGATGTTGGAATTACAAGATACGAGAGAAAAATAACGGGTGATGTAGACTTTGAAGAGGTCAGGAAAAAGGCATCCTGGATTACTCCAGTACCAGGTGGGGTTGGACCTATGACAGTATCCATGCTATTGAAAAATACTGTTTCCGCCGCATCTAAGACAAAAGCGAGTGATAATATCTGATTTCAAAAAAATCTGAAGCTAAAAATAAAATTAGACAGTCCATCCTACAGAAACGTAATACATTATCAGAGAGAGAAATTCATGCAAGAAGTATATTAATTCAACAACGGGTAATCAGCCTTCCAACTTTTAAATCTGCAAAGGTGATTGGAGCATATTATCCAAAAGGATCTGAGGTTAACACTCTGAATATATTAAGCAAAGTTTTAGAAGGGAAAAAGATTCTGGCATTGCCTGCAATTGTAGGAGATAAGATTTTCTTTTACAAGATATCAGATATGAAGGATTTTGGAGATCAACCAATTTTAAATAAATTTGGAATAAAAGAACCATCACCATCCCCTGCAGAACTTATAGATGATATCGATATGATTATTGTTCCGGGCATTGCCTTTGATAAAGATGGGTATAGGCTAGGATATGGAAGGGGTTATTACGATAGATACCTTCAAGATAAAAAATGTGTCTTCTCGCTCGGTTTAGCATTTGAAATTCAGCTATTAGATAATAATCTTCCCCGTGAGCACTTTGATCAAAAAGTTAACGCTGTGGCTACTGAAGAAAAAATTATGCTTTGCTAATGTCTCAATGCCTTCATTGCAATATCTTTTCTATAATATTGACTATTATCTCCCCAACTTATTTTATGAACTGCAGAATATGCATTATTTCTTGCCTGTTCAATGCCATTACCTAGTGCAGTAACTCCTAGGACTCTTCCACCATCTGTTATGATTCTATTCTGCGAATCGCGTTTTGTACCCCCATGAAATATCATGACATTTTCGCTAAAGTCGGAACTAATGCCTTGTATTATATCACCTGTATGATAATTTCCTGGATACCCCCTAGCAGCCATGATAACACATGCAGCAAACTGTTCTTTCCATTTTAACGGTGGCATTGAATCTAATTTTCCTTCATATGCTGCCTCTAAATATTCAAGTAAATCAGAATTCATTCTCATCATTATAGGCTGACATTCTGGATCTCCCATTCTCACATTGAACTCTAGTACTGAAGGCTCGTTTGATTCTTTGTCAATCATGATCCCAGCGTAGAGAAACCCTTTAAAGATATTATTTTCATTTCTCATTGCAGAGACGGTTGGTAACATTATTCTTTTGATTATTTTTTCAGTCAAATCATCGTCGATTATTATGTTAGGCGAATAGCTTCCCATTCCACCCGTATTCTCTCCTTTATCATTATCAAATATTCGTTTATGATCCTGACTAGAAGCTAATGGTAGAATTGTCTTGCCATCGCACAGAGCTATAAATGATGCTTCCTCGCCTAATAAACGCTCTTCGATGACAACGCGATTACCAGCTGCTCCAAACTTTCCTTTAGTCATAATTGTATCAATGGCTTCTATTGCTTCATTGGCATTGTCGCATAATATTACACCCTTACCTGAGGCTAATCCATCTGCTTTTACGACTAGTTTTGAGTTCTGTTTGTTAACATAATCTTTGGCTTTATCAGTGTCTGAAAATGTACAATAATCAGCAGTCGGAATTTTATGTTTCTTCATTAATTTTTTAGCAAAATCTTTGCTCGATTCTAATTGAGCAGCCTTTCTAGTAGGACCGAAAATCGTTAGGCCTTCTCTTTGAAAAGAATCTACTATTCCTTCAGCAAGTGGCCCTTCGCTACCTACAATAGTAAAGCATTTGTGCTCCTTTGCAAATAATGATAATTTGTCAAATTCCATAGGTTGTAAATCAATATTCTCATAAGTTCCACCGTTGCCAGGCGCAAAATATATTTTTCTTACGTCCGGACTTTGCGATAGTTTCCATCCAAGAGCGTGTTCTCTTCCGCCAGAACCAATAATTAAAATATTTCTTTCATCCGCCAATGAAGGAATATTAAATCATTTCAATATAATGATTACTTGAATGGCTTGAGATAGAAAGGTTCCCTAGTTTTCTTCTAGTCCCCTTTTATTCCATATCGATAATCTTCTAATATGGACACGAATATTCCAGATCAAACAAAAAGAGGATTGGCAGCTGCAAGCGAAGAGACGAGATTAAGAGTTGCAAGAAAAGGAGGAATTGCTCCACACAACTTAAGAGGCCTTGCCGCCGCAGACTCTGAGACTAGATCGAGGGTAGCAAAGGCAGGTGGAGATGCAAGAGCTCAAGACAAAGAAGGCCTAAGACATGCCGGAAAAAAGGGAGGTGAAGCAGTAAAAGCTGAATATGGAATAGAATTTTACCATTCAATAGGAGAGAAAGGCGGAGAGTCGGTAAAGGAGAAATACGGAATAGATTTCTATCGTGAAATTGGTGAAAAAGGTGGTGGGATTGTTAAGGAGAAATATGGACCAAAATTCTACCGTGAAATAGGAAAGCGTGGTGGTGAAACTATAAAACAGTCACATGTTGCTGAATTATATAGCGCAATAGACAGGAAGGCAGATGAACCAAACGCAGAAGAAACAACTACTAATAATGATATTTCACTCGTTTAACAATTTGTTCGCATTATCTGATATCACTGCTTTGAAAAATCTAATATATTCTGAGTCATCAAATTCAATAGTTACAAATTTCTTCTCAAATGCAGCCTGCGTAAGACTTTTTAGATGGTAGCAAGGCTCAGCATTAGAAAGTGCCTGAAAATAATAATTCTTGCATGAACAAAATTCTAGTTCTGGATCGAGCCAATGCTCGCTGTCCTTACCCACTACAGTCCATAGCATCCTGCCACTAGGTTGAAACAAATGCAGTTTCACACCTCCGAAATTTACTATGTCATCAATACGTTCAGATTGAATTTTTTTCATATTGGTAACATAAATAAGGCTAATAATATAAAAACTTCTCATAAATATCTATAGACATATAATAAATAAAGAAACTAGAACGTTTTTTTCTGTTATGTTGATCGTAAAAATTTAAAGCTGAAAACTTTATAGTTAGCGTTACTTATAATTCTAAAGAATTATTAGTTAATCAGAGACCTATAGTCGGGCCTTATAGAATATTAAAAAAGTAATTTTTCGTTGGATAGATATTTAGACAGAATTTATTATGACTTTTTCTCAAATAAAAAATATTAGAAAACCCATAAGCAATTATTATATATTTGGTCAAGGAATAGTTTTCGCACTACGAGCATTTTGAAAATATAATGCAGAATTAATAATGAGATGCTCTTTATTAATCATTAGTGTTTTGAAAGTATAGAGCGAAGACTATAGCTTCTATCGATAATGATTCTAATTGACTTTTTGTTATTGACTATAACTGCAGAAATGAAGATGAGGATTACTATTAGTATTGCTATTATTATTATTATTATTTTAGGAGAAGGTAGCAGAAAGAGTCATGTTTTTTGTGGAACACTTCTCGTATCATGAATTTTGTCATAGTTTGGTTCATATCCGTTACAACAACCATGCGGTGCTATTACTCCAGATTTCTTTCCAGAGACATCAGGTCCTTCATGATCTACTATCATGCATTTTCCTCCAGCTGCATCTATCCAGTATATACAGTTGTAACAAAAATATCCTTCCTCGTGATTAGAATCTTTGAATTCGTCGCGCTCCACATAAGCTGCGTTCAATTTACTCTGCTTTTGGAATTTTGTCACACTGCCAATCATATCTTTTGCTTTTTCAAATACATTCTTGTCAGACATCGATCTAGTGAACCTCCTTTTCATTTGGCGTCCATAAAGAGCATATCGCATGAGGAGCAATTACACCTGATACATTACCCTTTATGTCCTGCCCTTCATCTGTGACAATCGCGCAATGGTGTGGCTTCATAAAATAGTCACAATTATAGCAAAAATATCCTTTATGGGTATCAGCATTCGCAAAATGACCTATTTCTAAATATCCTGACACAACCTTTGTTAATTTTTTATGCTTTATTGCATCTTGGTCAATATTCTGACTGGATGTAAAGCCTTGTGGATTTATTGTCATAACCTAATTCACCTAGTACAGTCAATAGGATTACAAATTATAAATATGATTTGAGAATTTTGTTCATAAAAACAATACTACGATCTGGTATGTTCGCCCTATTATAATACAAAGATAATGCCCCGGCTGGTTGTGGTATCTAACACACAAAATGTGCAAATAAGCTAAAATGTCTAGACAGTCAATATATTTCTTCTAGATGATTTGTTTCTGTAAGTCAGTCACTCGCAAAGAAAATAACGCAAAACCTCCTTAAAACACAAATATCGTAATTATTGCCTTAAATCCATTAGGATTTAAGAGTACTATAAAATAAATGCAACTTATTCTGATATTTATTAGTCATTTATAGTCATATCAAAAACGAGCGGTTA
The DNA here is from genome assembly GCA_029240435.1 of Nitrososphaeraceae archaeon. GTDB lineage: Archaea > Thermoproteota > Nitrososphaeria > Nitrososphaerales > Nitrososphaeraceae > JAJNBK01. The sequence goes on from JAREAI010000001.1 coordinate 20,426, forward strand.
GTAAACCCTAACACATTAAATATTTGATTGATTCCAATAAGTCGATAGTGTGGTAAGTATTAGCTCCATACATTCAAAGGCTGCTTTGCTAATTGACGAAGACACAAAAAGACGAAGATATATGGTAATATCAGATTTACACATAGGATTTGAATCTCAAATATATACTAGAGGAATTACTTTTGATGAAAAGGTATTTTTTGACGAAATGATTCAAGAATTATCTTATCTTATTAAATCTAACAGAGTAGAAGCTGTCATTTTACTTGGTGATTTGAAAAGCACAGTCGGGGGGTCAATCAGTAAACAAGAGTGGCAAAAAATCCCTCGGTTTTTCAAACTCCTCTCTGAGATTACAGATATTTATTTCGTGCCCGGTAATCATGACAGCAACATAAGGTTCTTAATGCCAGAAAATATAAACATCATGAGCAGCAAAGGAATGGTTCTGGATGATACGCTTCTAGTTCACGGCCATACCATGCCGACGATTGCTAGGTCATATATAAAAAAAATCATTATGGGACATATTCATCCTGTATTTCTTAGACATAATAGCGTAATTAATGGACAGCGAGTCTGGATATATCTTAAAATAATAAAAGAGGCAATATTTCCTACAACTCAAGGAACTCTTGACCTAGTCATACTTCCTGCCTTTAACAGATACCTTTACGCAATTAATGAAAGACGCTATACAAAATCAATTTCTCCAATAATCGCCAAAGCCATAAAGTCAAATGCAGTTCAACAGGCTCTAGTCGTTTCATTGGATGGTTCCATAGTTGGTGATATTGAGACTTTACTAAAAATAATTTAACTTTAAATTATATCTCATATTTCAGAGAGGTGGATACCTCTTATTTGCTTATAATACGACATAAGATTTTAGTGAAGCCAAAGTAGGAGAATTTGTTTTTAACCACTCCAGTGTTTTGATAAAAGAAGAAGCAGATTCGATTGTAGTCAGAACAGGTATGCCTAATTCTACTGCCTTTCTCCTTATTTGGTATTCATCATAGAGCATTCCTACATATTTTTCAATCGTAGAGGTAGAAGGAATGTTCACTATAAAGTTAATTTTTCGTTCAAATAAGAGATCCGAAATGTTTGGTTTTCGATCTGGCTCGCTTATCTTATAAACTTGTTGAACGTTCTTGAATTTGTTATTTTCAATAAACTCTGCTGTATGCTCAGTTGCCATAATATTATATCCCATAGCTGATATTAGCGATATTAATGGCAGCAATTTCTCCTTGTTTTTCTGTCCTCCAATTGTAATTAGAGCTGAGCCAGATAAAGGAAGTGAATAACCAGCGGCTAGATAGGCTTTCGATAAAGCATCGTAAAAGCTTTCTCCAAAGCATGCGACTTCTCCGGTTGATTGCATCTCTACACTTAATACAATATCCGCACCTTCAAGTTGCATAAAAGAAAATTGTGGGACTTTGATTCCAAAACCTTTAGCCATCAACCAAAGATCTTTGGCATTTATGGGAAGTCGATTCCCTGTCATTGCCCGGGCGGCCAGATCAATCAAATTTATTCCTACAAACTTTGAAACAAAGGGCATTGACCTAGAAGCTCTAACATTTGCTTCAATTACTGATACCTCGTCATCCTTTATTAGATATTGTATGTTAAATGGTCCCTTTATTCGTAAAGCCTTACCTATTCTTGTTGTATAATCTATAATCGTTTCAATAGTTTTCCTGTCAAGTCTCCAAGGAGGAATGCACATTATTGCATCACCTGAATGAATGCCAGCGTTATCGATATGTTCTATTAAAGAGCCTATTACTACTTCGTTTCCGTCAGCCACTGCGTCGACTTCGACTTCTGAGGCGTCCTGTAAGAATTTACTTATTACGATAGGGTGGTCGGGACTAACATTTGTTGCATCAGTTAAAAATTGCTCTAATTGTTCTTCGCCCCATACGACTTTCATCGCTGCACCACTTAAAACGTAAGAAGGTCTCACAAGGACAGGATATCCTACTTTATCAGCAAATTCTTTTACTTCTTCTACTTCTGTGAATTTTTTCCAAGCCGGCTGTCTGATATTGAGTGAATCTAAGAGTTTACCAAACTTTTCTCTGTCTTCTGCTCTATCAACATCCTCACTGCTTGTTCCAATAATGTTAACGCCATATTTAGCAAGGTATGGATTGAGGTTATTTGCTGTCTGACCTCCTACGCAAGTAACAATTCCGCTTGGATTCTCTTTTTCGTAGATATCCATTACTCGCTCAAACGTCAATTCTTCAAAATACAACCTGTCAGAGACGTCATAATCCGTAGAGACAGTTTCGGGATTACAATTTATTATAGAAACTTCTTTAATGCCATTCTTTTTCAATGCCCATACCATATTGACTGTTCCCCAGTCGAACTCTACACTGCTGCCAATCCTATATGGGCCAGCGCCGAGAACTATTGCACTTCTTTTACTGTTCTCAATTAGTATATCATCGACCTCCCCGCCATATGTCATATACAGATAATTTGTTTTGGCAGGCCATTCTGCAGATAATGTGTCGATTTGCTTTACCACTGGTTTTATTCCGAATTTCTGTCTTATCTCTCTGCATTTAGACTCATCTAGTCCTAAACATCTTCCAAGCTGCCTGTCGGAATAACCAATCTTCTTGGCTTTTTTAATTAAATCTAGATCAAGATTCGAATTTCGCAATTTTTCTTCCATATCTACAATGTTCTTAATTTTTATCAAAAACCATGGATCAATAGCGGATAGTTGGTTTATTCTATCAATTGTCATCCCGGCCCGAATAGCTCTAACAATGGTAAAGATTATTTCGTCATTTGGATGTAATAATGCCTGTTCTAATGCCTCACTGTTTTGAGTCAAATCAGCAACCGAATTATTGGCATTGGCTACTAATCCATCCATGCCAATGTCGCACATTCTGATTGCTTTCTGGATTACTTCTTCTAAATTCCGACCTATTGCCATTACCTCACCCACTGATTTCATTGCACTTCCGAGCTTACGTTTTACAAATTCAAATTTTCTAAAGTCCCATCTTGGCATCTTTAATACGATGTAGTCAAGTGAAGGTTCAAAACAAGCCGTAGTGGCTTTTGTGATTTTGTTAATAAGTTCTGGAAGAGCGTATCCAAGGCCAATTTTTGCTGCCATGTATGCCAGAGGATAGCCTGTTGCTTTACTTGCAAGAGCAGATGATCTAGACAATCTTGCGTTAATTTCTATGGCACAATATTCCTCTGATTCTGGATTTAGACCAAATTGGATATTGCATTCTCCAACGATAGCACAATAGGAGGTTGCACGAATTGCAGCGGATCGCAGCATCTGATACTCAAAATTATTAAGCGTTTGGGAAGGTGCGACAACTATATTGTCGCCTGTATGTACACGCATTGATAAAATATTTTCCATATTGCAAACTATAACACTACTACCCTTTGAATCTCGCATTACTTCATATTCGATTTGTTTCCAATGACCTACATATTTTTCAATTAGAACCTGATGGACTATACTAAGAGAAAGTCCTCGGTGGACTATTTCTTCCAACTCATATTCGTTGTATGCAACGCCACCTCCTCTTCCGCCGAGAGTATATGCAACTCGAATAATCACAGGATAGCCAATCTGCTGACCAATCTTTAACGCTTCATTTACCGTGTAAGCGGGTGCACTCTCAAGTACAGGGACATCACTTTTTAACATGGCATCTTTAAATAATTGCCTATTTTCGGTAATCTCTATTCCATTGATTTGCGTCCCTAAAACTCTTATTCCATATTTTTCTATTATTTTGTCTTTATAGAGTGCTACGCCACAGTTCAGGGCCGTTTGTCCGCCAAAAGCTAACATAATAGAATCAGGTCTTTCTGCCTCAATTACTTCCTCGACAAATTTAGGAGTAATCGGTAAAAGATAAACCTTATCAGCGAATCTTGTATCAGTCTGAATAGTAGCAATATTAGGATTTATAAGAACACTCTTGATTCCGTCTTCCTTAAGTGCCTTTAAGCATTGAGAACCGGAGTAGTCAAAATAGCGGTCATTATAATTGACTTTCGCCTGCTTCTCCGATCTTAATAGCTCCACTACCTAATACGACAACTTTCTTTATTGTTTCATCTTTTGGCAATTTTCCTCCTCTTCCTAGTCTTTATATTATGCTTAGTTAAAATTGTGGCTGTTTTTTTTACTTTATCAAATCCACTGAACTCATTTATTAATTCTTTGAATCTATTAAAAACAAACAGGCAGTCATTAGGACCTGGTGATGCTTCTGGATGAAACTGAACGGCTATGATTGGTTTTGACTCATGTTCTATACCTTCTATAGTATTATCGTCAATATTAGAAAACCATATTCTGAATCCTGTTCTATCAAGGTTTTTAGGCTCAATTCCATAGCCATGGTTCTGACTTGTTATATACGTTTGATTGTTTCTTAAATCTATGCAAGGTTTATTCTGTCCACGATGTCCGAATTTTAATTTATAAGTGTCAGCCCCTCCAGCTAAAGCGAGGATTTGATTTCCTAAACAGATGCCCAATGTGGGTATCGATTTCTCAATCAATTCAGTAGCTGTCTTGACTGTAGCTTTGCAGAGTTTGGGGTCTCCAGGACCATTGCTTATCACAACACCCTGTGGTTGATATGATTTTATTTTTTCGTATGGTGTATCCCATGGAAGGCGGATCACCCTGTAACCCATTCTAACAATATTACGTATTATGCTATATTTAGTACCGGTATCCAATAAGACTATACATTCATTATTATTATTAGTGCCATACTCACATGGTTGATTAACTGATACTTCTGGCATAAAGTTTTGGCCTTCATAATGCTCACTTTTTGCCAATTTTGATAATCTTTCATCGTCAATAGAGCCTTTAGAAACTGAAAGAGCTCCATTCATTACACCCTTAACCCTTAACTTTTTTGTAAGCTCCCGTGTGTCGATTCCAAAGATTCCAGGTATTCCTTCCTCATATAACCATTCATCAAGAGTCTTAATGCAACTCCAATGACTAGCAATACGAGATAGATCATGAATCAATAAACCTTTAATCTGAATTTTATCAGATTCAAAGTATTTTGGCAAGCCAAATTCATCTTTTATATCGTAACTAGGAACACCGTAATTTCCAATAAGTGGATAAGTCATACATAATATCTGACCTCTATAGGAAGGATCCGTGATTGCTTCCGTGTAACCTACCATGCCTGTATTAAACACTATTTCTCCAGCAATCTCGTCACAAGGATGGCCGAACCCTACGCCTGTAAATAGACTACCATCTTCCAGTATTAATTTTGCATTATATGCAGTATATTTCGATTCAAGAGTATGAATTTTAAACCCTTGAAATCTGCTTCAAATAGGGAATTTAAGTTTTTGCTCTGATATGATGGCTGTGTTAATTTAACTATAAACCTATAGCTGCGAATACATTCTCAAATTCTACTATGGTCATGTTTGAAAGTAAGAAGACATCCGCAGAGACTGTGATGTATTCATTATACTTATACTTTCTAGGATTGAGTTTCAGGAACATCTCTAAAGCAGTAGAACCATTCAAAGAAAAGAGGAGTCATGTGACTGTGTGCAATTGGGTATAGCGATTCCATCCTGACATTTATCACTGAAAAATATCACAATGATTACTATCTCCATTATCAAAAAGTAACTATGTTTCTATTTGGAATTCGATGAAATTCATTAACCAAAGAAGATATTTCAAAAAAAGTGAAGAGAAGAGTTTTTAGAATTTGTCATTAATATTTGTCATTAAAGACAAAGAAACACTGAATATAAAGAATGAAATGAACATATCTATGTACATGATTATTGATTTTGCAGTTCAACTGCTGCAATCAAAAGACTATGATCTTTAATATTCATCATATTCACTATATTCATCATACTATTACTCAGAAAGAAAAAAGATATTTTCTATAAGAGAAGTTTCTTTAAAAAATGGCTAATAGATATGAGAATAGAAAAGATATCAAAACATCTATACATATACACACACAGATGCCTTATGGTGATGCTATACATATATTATAGATACTAAATATGAAACATCATTTACATTCATCTTATCAAAGAGAAAAAGAACCATTATTGATAGAACATCTCTCCAATACATAAAGAGCGTAGAACCGAAAGTTATGAGTATTGTGATTATGGTTATTACTATCTATACAGAAAGGAAAAAGATGTATACTAGTAGAGAGAGCACACAAATGAATGAATGATACATATGGTAAGGCAGCTTATCGATTTTCAAGCAACATGGTGAAAAAGATCAACAAAAAGAAAAGTTATAAAAACTAGAACAATTTAGTGGATCACAGAAATGAACAAGTTCATGAACTAGTTCATGAACGCGTTCACACTTTTTTACCATCCTTTTTTGACAGGCTAATTCTAGACTAACCAATATAGGAAAACGTTACCAAATAACAGAACAACAATACATAAATTAGTTAGATTCAAAGTTACAGATCAAGAAAGTATAATAATGTTTAGAATATTAGGTGGGTTTATTTATTATCAGACTATAATGGTTCAGTGGGATGCAAGTTAAGTAGAAAGGAGGATGCATAGATAAGTAATTAAATATTTTACTAGAATAAGTTGATTATTTAAAGCGCTATTTCATTCTATCTACCATTGTTTTATAGAACAGAAAGCTTTTTGATGATAACTATTTCTTCTTATAAGAAATAGAGAGACAGAGTACGTAGAACAAGTAATTCATTGGTTCAATCTGTTTGTTGATTTTCATAATGAGATGACTTTTGAAAAAATGGTTAAATGAACAGAGATCTAGAAAGACACAAATGTTTATTCCTCATATCAATCAAATTTCCTCCTCGAATGTCTTAATTTAATGTTTATTATAACTGAAAAATTTCTAAAATTCTACTGTCTTGCGATACAGCTCAAATCTTTTTTGAATCTCTTCCTTAGTAATAGAGAGTAATCTCTTCACTCCAAAATCCTCAACAGCGAATGCTCCCATAACATTTCCGTGAACTACTGCTTCCTTGAAAGTCCTGACTCTGAGACTATCTTGCTGAGCAAGATAACCAATAAATCCGCCGGCAAAAGCGTCTCCTGCTCCAGTCGGACATCATTAATGACTACTCCGTTAACTTTGCTCATCATTTTGATTACATCATCCCGTTTATTTAAAATCCAATATTCTATCGTATCACAAACAGTCAGTTTGGGATGTGGAAAATATTCCAGTAATTTGATGTTTTGAATAGGATCGTTATTAGCAAGATAAATATATTGTGATTTGCGATATTCATCGGGTATGGTAGGTTCGAAATGTGCTATTACATTTAATTCTGTTTTATTAGTAGTACGATGAGAAAGGTCATAGTCAAACGTAGAATCGTAATGGAATGTCTTGTCTTGTAGGTTAGTGATAATTCCTTTTGTATCTAATCTGTTGTCTAGAATCTCTCTATAATGAGACGGAAAATCGAAACCTATAACTCCAACTATCGAAGTACGTGTATAGAAGCTAGATGAAAGAGATGCAAAGGTAGCAGCCCCTCCCATAATTTTTGTTTGAGTTTTAAAAGGCGTACGTGTGGTATCTAATGCAATGGTTCCAAAGACTGTTAACATATCTTAAAGTCAAGATTTTGTTACTCAGTAAATAAACCTTAATTCTCTTCATTATATCTATGATCAAAATATATATCAAAATAAGCGCGCAATTGAAGTAATGCGACTTATTGTAGCAATAACTGGCAGTTCGGGAGTTATTTATGGAATTAAGACACTTGAGGTACTTAGAGATCTTAAACTAGAATCTTACTTAATCATGAGTGAATGGGGAAAGAGAAATATTATGATAGAAACTGATAAAAGTATTGACTATGTAAAATCTCTTGCATCCAAGTTTTACAGCAACGACAATATGGCTGCTGCTATTTCAAGCGGATCGTTTAGAACAGACGGAATGGTGATCATTCCGTGTAGCATGAAAACATTATCAAGTATCGCAAATGGCTATGAAGACAGTCTTATATCAAGAGCTGCAGGAGTATGTATAAAAGAATCACGAAAATTAGTAATTGTACCAAGGGAAACACCTCTTTCTAGAATACATCTTGAAAATATGCTTAAGCTATCTCAAACAGGCGTGATCATATTACCTGCAATGCCTGGCTTTTACTACAAACCAAAGACTATGGATGATATGATAACTCATATTGTAGGAAAGATGCTAGATCAATTCGGTATTGAACATAATATTTTTAGAAGATGGACAGAACATTATTAGCGAGAGTCAGCCGTTTTATTCTTATTCATCTTATCAGCCATTTTCTTTGCTATTTTAAATGAAAATCCCATCCCCACAAAAAAGACAATAGAACTAATAACAATTTGGCTAGCAATATCTGTAGTATAACTTCTTACTAACAGCAGAGCTATAACACCTGGTATCGCCATTACCATTGCTACTATTGTACTTGCAGTATAGTAGGTTAACTTCGGGACGGAATACTTGTCTGAATTTTTACCAGTACCACCACTCAATATTTAGACATATCTCAATGAGACCATATAAATTATATTTGGTGCTTAATATGACCTGTATTTTAGGCCTTTTTATATCTAAAAAAGAAATTGCAAACTAGCGCATTATACACAGGTAAATTAAATAAAATCGAGTAACAAACGATAATGTATTGTGGTGGATATCGTCATTAAAATATATATTTTCCTGTAGGTAGAGGATATGACAAATCTACTGGTTAAGAAATTATTGATGAATACATAATTTTTACCTAAATTAGAAACTATGATTAGAACATTGTTGAATCGGATTTTAGTGAGAAGCATAAATTCTTCCAAGAACAATATGAAGCAATTGATGAAATTATAGACAAAGTAGCAGATGGCATTAAGGATTCTCCTTATTCTTATTGATAGAATAGGCTATGGTTTTTACTATGAACAGAGTCAAAAAGTCAACTCGGAACTAATTCGCTCTATTGGATGATCATATGAAAAAGATTATGTAGTTTAACCATAATCTTTACTTATTAATATCCTCTTCAGGCGCGGCTATTGTTTTATCTTTGATATCTCTAGGTGGAATCCATTAACAGCAAATTGAATCTAGATACTATAGCTTACGCATTGTATCATTTTCCCATAACTGCATCCTATCTAACTTAGATTTCCTTTTTGCCTCTTGCAACATATTGTAGACGTTAGCATGCGATCTTCCCTTCGACAGCATAGTTACTGCTTCAGTCGCAAGTTTGATTTCTTCGAAAGTTCCAATGATTGCGACAGTATGACCATAGACAGAGATATAAGTTTCGCTGAGATCTTCGATCGTTTTCCTAGATTTACCGGCTTCTCCAATGATCCTTCCTTTGATTCTACTTAATGAATTAGGGGATTTACCCGCATAATCTCTCAAATCGATTAACTGCAAAACTTCTTCTTCCCCTAGCAATCTATATGCGCGCTCAGGGGAGAAACCTTTGCCAATAGCAGAGACAATCTCTACCGCTTTAAACGGTTCCATTTCTTCAACGGGCTTTGAACCAGCAGAAATTATGGTATCTCCGTATTCACTGTCCACTTCAATTGTAACGCTACATTTTTCCTCAATTTGTCCTTTCACCTTGCCGTTTTTTCCAATAATGACGCCTATTCTATCCTTTGGAATTTTTATTACTTGTTGAAAGATCAATTATTTATCTCCCCTATGACTCTTTTTATTGCTAATTCGTTTGTTAGGATTTTAACGCCATGTTTTGCAAAAAAATTGTTTATATTAACTATATCGCGTGTCAAGAATTGTTTTGAATTAGGATGTTTGATATCTACCGATGATCCGAAGTCAAATAATATGATTCGGGCATGATCGACATCTTTGAATATGTTATATGCAGACAAATCCGCATGTACTAGATTTGCTTTATTGTAAAGTTTTGTTGTCTCCTCGATGACGTCGTCATAATCTTCAGATGTGACTGGATCTGCATCTACCAAATTTAAATAAGGATTACCTTCAGAATCACCCATAAATTCCATCGCTAAAACGTTTCGACGAACTTGATAGGGACTAGGAACGCTTACCCCAGCCTCATAAGCAGTCTTCAAATTTCGGAATTCTTTTTTAGCCCAAGTTGCAATTAAATTCTGAGAACCTTGTTTAATATTTGAAAATCGCGGGTCACCCGCTATATATTGCAATCTCTTTTTAAATTCAGCGCTTACAGTAAGATATATTTTTATTGCAAGAAATTTATCATTATTATCTAACGCCAAATAGAGCTTAGATTCTTTTCCTGAAGCAAAAGGGCTTCTCAGATACTTAAAAACTCCGTCGCTAATCATACTATTTAGAACCATAAGAGTACGCATATCAAAGACATCGTCAAAAACTCTTCTGTCTTCAGATGTCTTTATTAGCAATCGATTTTCACGTTCATGTCTTAGGTATCGTCGGTCTGCTCTGTCCATAGCTGTATTCTGCGCATAGTCGGCTCTATTTTTTTCCAATTCTTCTTCTTTTCCCAACAAATCAAATATGTTTTTACTTATTTAACTATTAGTCAATATTTATGCTGAAACTTAAAAATCATCAAGAAAGGTATACCACATATCCTCTTTATGCTTATTTCTTTTGCTAATCTTAGCTTAATAGCCTGATCTACAATTCTTTCTCCAACTAGATTGGCTATAGAACACGTTTGAAGAAGGTTCTTAGCCTTGCTTTCTTCAATTATTTCTTGCTGAAAATATTCCTTGGTTAGATCTACTACAATATCCCCGTGTTCTAATTTGGTTCCAACTAGCTCAATATCGCATATATTAACCATAGTTGAGCCTTGGTATTTCATCGTTCTAAGTGCATAATTCATTGTGAAGCGCTCTGCAACAATATGTATAAAAAAATATTTGCATCCATCAATATATGCATAGATAATATTTCATTTACTTGTCGTTGTGCTATATTATAATACATTTCGCTATGAACCGTAAGTTTCTGTCTTAATATCAAACGATCCATCCGTCCTTTTATTTCTGTTTGTGGCAAATCCCAAAGGAGCCAACAAATGAATGACTGAATCAATGGTTCCCTGATATCCACAAATATGAAAGAACGAGTTTTTAGGAGTAATTCTCTCTCCTACAATTCTCTCTAACTTCGAAATTCCCTCATTATTCCTTATGAGTAACGACTCTGCTCTACCATTGTTTCCATTCCATCCTGTTGATAGAGGATGATCGGGTCTGCTAACGGTGGGTATATATTTAAAGTTCCAATTATGCTGAGTTTTTGTCTGTAAACTTTCTAAAAGATCTCTGTAACCTAACTCTGCAGCATATCTTGCTCCGTGTAGTAAGATT
>JAREAI010000069.1:0-14371 GCA_029240435.1 Nitrososphaeraceae archaeon
ACGTCCCTAACTCTACTACTGTCTGTTATTGGTTTGCCTCTTGCAGGTATTTCTTCGCCACTTACAGAGATTTTCAACGTTTGATTTGCTAGGAAGTTCCTGTACCAGTTGGTATCTGAACCGTAATTTGGCAGCAAATACAGAGTGTTGTGTTCATGCACAAACCAGACTGGCCTAGGGATATCTCTGCCTGATTTTCTACCTTTAACGCTAAGGGTTATCTCGTATGCACTATTCAGCCTCTGGTGAAGATCGGCTTTGGACATGATATTCTATGCTGCGCATATCAGATATGGGGTTTCATGTGACGCTCTATATTGTGTTTCAAAACTTGTAGTTAGATAATAGCCAGATGTCTGCCATAGTAACCAACAATGGATAAGAGTTAAAGCTGTGTATATCCAATACATATACACATAAAATAATAAATGTTCAAAAATAATATTTACAATATTGATAGAGAATTTGATTATGCTACTATCAAAGGTATTGTATTAAAATCGCTTGAAAAAATAGCACAAGAAGCAGCGTTAGAGAATACATCTAATGTCCCTGATCATGTCCCGCTTCATCCTAAAGATAATGATGATCGTCCAGTTAATATCAAACTGCCTGCCCCGGCCTAGCCTTTATTGAAGCTAAAAATCAGAATATCTTAATAAAATAAAACAGGCAGCTGAAGATAAAGTAAAAGATGTTTTAACAGAGGGTAAAATACTATTGAAATTTGCTACTCTCTCGATAATTGAATCATCAAGAATGAACCGTGAATTATACAATTTCGTGATATATGATGATTCGAATAGGGTTATGGCAGCTGCTGCAGCTATTAGGGAACCATGGGTACCACAACTAGATAATAATAATCGACTGAAATTAACTCATAAGAATGATAATATCTGTCTAATGGAAGAACCTAGATATAATAATAATCATCCGGAAACTTATAACAATGAATAAGAGCAACCAAATGAACAACAGAATACTAAAGTCGAATGAATACCAGAAATTTCACAATCGCTCTCTTTATAAACTAACATAACGTAGGAAAGCCGGATGCTGGTTCAGATTGAAGAACAGAAACAGAAACAGAAAGTAAAACTTTCACATATACTGAAAATTGCCACTGAAGAACAATGTTTTGGATATTTTATGAAAATTTCCGAAATTACAGATCTAGATGAAGATCATCATCAAATCACATCAACAACAAGATCTATGGTCAGGTTATGTGTTAATGGCTTGCTGATGTCAAAGGCTAGAATTGGAGATGAATCATCGACCATATCTGTATATGAATACGTAGCTGATGATGACGATATTTTGAGGGCATATAGAACTTTAGGAATTGATCCATATTATAGAATTAAATGCAACAGATGTAATCTGCTTGATAATGGGTATCATCTTTATCGTGTCCTTGAACATATGAATGACTATCATCGAGCTTCATTTAAAGAAATAGGATCATATCTTGAAACATTAGGACTTTAAATAACTAGATAATCAGATGATCTGCCATTGATAAAATAAATAATGAAATCCTTGAATGAATTTTGGAACCATTAAGTTAACAGAGCCAACTAATTTGAGGTAATTATAAATTGTATGTATGTGAAGGAATTGCAATGTCTTCCGAAAACCAATTCAAATGCGAAGAATGCGGGATGGTATTTAGCTCTCAACAAGAGCTTCAGCGGCATGCTAACGAGCAACATGTTGGGACAGCATAATCGCGTTTTGTTGAGTGTTGGGAAATAAATATTTGAGCGAGACAAAGGAATAATTTAGTAGTAAGAAGAAGAAGAGAAATACGAACAGCCTTGGACTTTACGTCTTCGTTACTAAGCCTTCGTTAATCTAGGCAATGGTTCATCAGGGGAGTAATATGCCATACTGCTTTTGCTACTCCTGAGTATTGATACCTACGCTTCCCTTTGGCTTTGAATGATATACTTTCCTCTTGGAAACACTTCTCTTTTCAATCTTTGCAGCATCTTTGCTAATCTCTCTCTCTCTCTCTCTCCAATGAAGACAGCAGAACCTACCTGCAATTTGGGTGGTGATATTTATCCCACTCCGAGAAGTGTCCGGTATTGATGTTCCTAGTGTTTCTGCATTCTTATCAAGTCGGCACTTTGACTACTCTCTCAAGGTAGAAGCGCTGGATATTACTAGCAATCTCATCAAGGCAATCCTCCACAGCAAAGTGCCCTGAATCGAGCCTATGCATCTCTGCGTCGGGTAGATCCTTTAGGTAAGCTTCGCCGCCTTCTCGGGTAAAAAATATGTCATTCTGTCCCCAGAAAATCAACGACTTTGGCTGACGGTCATGTAAGAACTTTTGCCATTTTGGATACAGCGCTACGTTAGTGCAGTAGTCATAGAACAAATCCATCTGTACTCGCCGTGCGTTTGGTCGTTCCATGAACCTAAAATCCATGTTCCAATTGTCAGGACTAATGACTTCAGGATTTTTGTGACCGTACAGATAGACTTGTCTGATCGTGTCAAGTTGTAAAAACCCATATAGAGGGGCCTCCGTTTCAGAAGTGCGGTTCTTCCAAAGTGCGTTACGCAGGCCATCCCATGCACTGGTAAAGCCAATTTCATAGGCGTTTGTGTTCTGTATTACTAACCATTCGAGCCATTCGGGATGTCGAGTTATTATTCGGAAGCCAACTGGCCCGCCATAGTCCTGCATGTAAAGTCCAAAGTGTTTAAAGCCTATGACCTTTAGGAAATCTTCCATTATCTCAGAGAGTCGATCGAAGGTGTAGTCAAACTCATTCGGGCTTGGCAAATCGGAGTTTCCAAAACCAGGGTAGTCAGGTGCGACGACATGGAAATGGTCGGCTAGGACAGAAATAAGGTTACGGTATTGGTGAGAAGAAGCAGGAAAGCCGTGAAGCAATACCAGCTTCGGATTGGTCGGGTCCCCAGTTTCCCTATAGAAAATAGACAGTTCGTCAACTGTTACCGTCTTGTGGAGCGTCTCTGTATTGTGCATTTTTTGATTTGAAATCTGTTTATTCATGATAAACGAAAATCTGTATTTTTATTTATCCTTTAGGGCTTACCGATACCTTACTGTAAGTCAGTTGATGCAATAGCTGCAGAACGTTTGATTATAAGGTCATGATACTCTGAAAAGCGATCTTCAAGGTTTTCTGGGACTGATTTATACAGACATAGTAAAGTGATAGGTTGTTCAAATTCTCCCATTGCGATATTGAATACATTTTCGATCTTTACAGCGTCCTCATATCTACCCTGTTCTATTAATTTGGCCGGCAGAGTAGCAAGAATATTTAACCCTTTTTTTGATCTCTCTTTTGCTAACTGTTCGATGCTACGTAGTCTTTTAACAACGGGTTCGACTGAAAAGTTGTCATTATGAAAACTTTCATCGGCAGGAATTATCATTATATCCTGCAAGTTAAATAAGTAATTTATATTTGGGAATTTGTCAAGCGATTGTAAGAATTTCTGCTCTTCTTTTCTATAAATAATCAATACGTTAATCTGATTATAATCAATCCCACGTTTTACGAAGGCAGTAATAATTTCTTTAAATTGGGATTCGTTGTTAAAAGTAAGAACTATGTGGTCATGATCCTTTATTTCAAGAACAAAATCTTCCATGGACTCCATTTTATTGAAAAATGCCTCTTGCTCATCAAGAAATTCATACTTTTAGCTCTTGGTGTTTGCAAGAATTGATCAAGTCTTTTAATCAATAGCTTTGGAAGATGGACATAATACCAATCCCTGCGTCCCATGGTATTATGATTAAGTGATAGACATGTATTTTAGTATTGTATTAGGACAGACATCAATTATTTCCAAATTGCTTCCAAATAAAGAAAGATGAGAAGGAGTTCAGTGTCCTTTTATTTTCACCTAATGGTTACAATCTATTATAAACAATGCATTCGATCTTGTATAACAATGAGAGTGCTTTCAGTAAATGTTGGGCTTCCAAGACAAGTAGTCTTTAATGGGCAAATTGTAACTACTTCTATCTTCAAGTATCCAGTCAAAGGTCCAATCATGTTACGAAAGCTTAACCTTGATGGTGACAGACAGGCAGATTTAACTGTCCACGGAGGGTTAGACAAGGCAGTATATTCCTATCCAGCAGAACACTATGAATACTGGCGTAAACAATTTCCTAATATGGATCTTATATGGGGAATGTTTGGAGAGAATAATGTAGGTGATCAGTTTCAAATAGGATCTGCTACTAAGCTAGTAGCAACACAACCTCGAATGCCATGTTATAAACTTGGTGTTAGGTTTGGACGTATGGATGTAATTAGAAGATTTATGGCAAGTCGCCGTCCCGGTATTTACTTTAAGGTATTGCAAGAAGGACAAGTCGAAGCAGGTGATAAGATAAAGATTATAAGAAAAGATGAAAATAATGTCACGGTAAAAGACATTGTCCATCTAGATGGAGATATGAATTCGAGCAAAAGATTGAGCAATCGGAAAGAAAATGAAAAATCATATAACAACAGTAATGACGTTTATTATATGAGAGGATCTTCAAGCAAGAAGATTACGGAAGACTGTATCATAGTGGATAGTTCAGCAAAGGTTTGATGTATGTAGCCATATATTAGGAAGAAGAAGCACCAATTGACAAACATCTTTCTACAGCAATTCTTTCTTGTAAATATGTATGCCATACAGAACCACTATTAAAGATGAAGAAAGATTTAAGAATCACATATCATGAAGTAGTGATATTCAAATGTTTGTTTTAGTATGTCGTGAAACTGGCTTGGACTGTGATTATATCATAAAGGGCGAGACAAAAGAAGAATTCTTAAAAAATGGGGCAGAACACGCCATGCACCGGCATGGAATGAATGCTGAGGACATATACTCTGACAAAATTCCTGTTAATTTCTTATGTCATTCTTTTAGCAAGGTAAACAGATAGATTATGGGATACTAACCAAATTAGAATAATCTGATAGGTCAAAGAAAAAATTAGTCAAAATTACTAAGATTTACAATACGTCATATACTAAATTAACTTCATAATAATATGATATATCCTACATAAGCATCTGTTACCTTTATTTGCTGACCACAATTTCCTTCGACAAACCTGCAACATCAGAATGGTTCTCCTACTCCTCTAGCAGTACTGATATTGCTGATGCTCTTACCATTAAGAGGAACAATACAATAGATTGTTTATCTTTTAGCGTTCAAATCAAAACATATATAATAATACAATCAAACAATGGTACCTAAGTCTATTACATTAAAGCATTTATTTGATTCATTATTGTAAAATCTTAAAGATGCTCAAACTTTAGCACTTTTTGAATGTTACTATAAAGAAGAAAGTAGATGGTAATAAGGAAATATTTTGATATCATAGACGAAAGTAAATGGTAACAAAAAACGTTCCCTTTATAAGTAACGATTATCTATATTAGAAGAATATCAATTGCAAATAACAGAGCAAAGAAAAAAGCGCGTAATAGATCTATATTTTAACCAGCAAAAGACATACGCCGAAATTGCACAAATAGAAAGAATGTCACCGCGTGACATACATATTATCATAAAGGAAGAAAAAGCCAGACGACAAAAAGATAAAGACAGGCAACAGCAAGTAGAGACATCTGGTAAAGCCTATGAACTATTTTCCAAGAGATATACACCATTACATGTAGCAAGAGAACTAAATATTAGACAATCAGAGGCAACTAAATACTATAGAGAGTATTGGAAGCTGCGGGGACTAGATCAACTTAATTTAATATACAAAGAGACAAATGGCAAACTAGGGACGTTCTTGAAATTATACCGGCTGATAAAGGAAAAAGGTATGAGTATTGAGCAAGTAACGAACACTCTAGAAATTGCTATTCACAAACTTCCTCATATGGAAAGTCTCTATAAACAGGCTAAAGAACAGGCGGAGAATATGCAACACACAATACAACGATTGGCAAATGATATAGAGGCTAGGGAAAATAAAATATCAATATTAGATAAAATTGCATTCTCCTCTGAACAAGAGTGCAAGAGAACAGAACAACAAGTACAAGAGCTTACCACTCAAAAGGATAGACTAGAAAGTTTGATCGCGAAAATATTGAATGGAGAAGACTATTCAAAGCTAAAGCCCAATAAATGAACAAATACGTGATGGTGAGTCTGGACATAATGAAGAATATCGTAGCGGATATCTACATAGGTTCTTAGATGGATGTCTATCTGTAGAAGGAAATGATGAAGATATTTGCAATTCTGCGATGGATGCATAAGATAAATATGATATAAAAGAAAAACTATGTTTATTCAATATCTATGACCATTTTTAATACATGTCCATCCTCATACTCTCTCATCCTCTTCCTCAGCAGTTACATGCAGTTAGCCATCATATGGTGTGTGTCTGTTGATACTCTAGTATTATTAATTTATGGCTGATATAAGGATTAAATAACATCTGCTTTTTAAGCTTCTGTTATTTTTTCTGGATTGAACGATTTAGAATTTTCCCATTTATAATTAAAATAATCTAAACACCAATCATGAAAGATCGGATCATTACTGCAAAAGGCTGAGTTCATATCTGTCTTGCCTTTTACTGTGGAAAAACTAACCATTGATTGATTTTCATTTATAATTAAGCCAATCTGTGCATTGTCGATCATTCTTCTCTGAACTATTTCCTTATTTATAAGAGTATGAAATTTCTCATGTTTTGATATATCATGTCTTTTCTTGGGTAAAACTGCATTATATGATAATATGTATCTTAATCTAACACCTTTTTCTATCGTTGGCATTACAGAGTCAATCAGATATTGTGGTACCTGTGATAGGATTGTGTATACATAACTTCTTGATGTACTAAATAGTTCTTTTTGATATTCAAAAACAGCTACTGAATTAGTTAGCAATTGAGAATTCACTAAAGAACCAACTCTTTGTATAAATTTTAGAGGAAGATCACCTAATGTATGGTCAGAAAAGTAATTTCTGTTTTTGGAAACAAAATCAAGAGATGATAATTGCATTAGTACAATGTTTCCAAAGGTAGTCAATGAAAAATATCCAGAACTAGAATCTTTTTGAATAAGTCCTGCCTTTAATAACCTATTAGTATGTCTGTGTACTTCTTGGACAATAATGTTAAGTTCTTTTGAAAGATTTGAAAGATTATTTTTATTATTTTTATTACTATTATTATCTTCCTTTAACTTGAATAATATTGACAGTCGTTCTGCATTTGCAACTTCAAATAATGTTTGTTCAATATTTCTAAATGGCTGACATGAATTATTTTGATTGTCATCGTCATAATAATAATTTTCTTCATTATTGCCTGAGGCCATATACATATAATCAAAATACATAGAGGGAGAGAATATACTAAAACATTTACGATCATTATCTTCTTCTTTCTCTTCTGAAGAAGAAGGAGAAGGATTCATAAATAGATTAGAAAATTCAGTTCTAATTTAGAAATTTCAAACCTACTACTGAATACTGGTTAATAGAAAGAGATTGATCAAATTGATTGAAAATGACTCATATAAACAACAACTCAACCATTCCTCATCAATTCAATAAAACAACCCAATGTCGATGCTGGTGGGATGGCGTTGCTAAGGCTTATAGAAAATGGTGGAAACAAATAGAAGAAAATGGAAATAGATTAGGATTAGGAGCACAGAAAGTCAGCAATAAATTGCTTGAGTTAGCAGAAATTAGACCAGGAGATCGTGTTCTAGATATAGCAACAGGTTATGGAGAACCAGCTATCACTGCAGCACAATGTGTTGGTTCAGATGGAAATGTTCTAGCTATAGATATATCTCCACAGATGTTAGAAATTGCAAAGGAGAGAAGCATATTACTAGGGTTACAAAATATAGAATTTAAGGAAGGTGACGCTGAAAGACTACACGATTATCTACTGCAATCTTTTTTTGACGTAGCTCTATGCCGATGGGGACTAATGTTAATGCCCAACCTAAATACTGTCTTGAAAAATATTCATAGCTCTTTGTTTCCAGGCGGACGATTTGCAGCTGCTGTTTGGTCTCATCCATCCAAAGTTCCATTGATCAGTTTGGCTATGAATACTGTAAGAGAACACCTTAAAATGCCTACTTTACTACAACTAGCTTCAATAGCAGCAGTTTCAGGTCCTTTTAGCTTAGCTGATGTAAATGCATTAGTGAATTCTTTCATCAAGGCAGGATTTACTAGAGTACACACTGAATCGTTGACAGTTTCCTTTCAGTTGGCATCGGCTGAAGATTATGCCTGTTGTACAAAAGAACTAAGTGCTCCAATTACTGCAATGTTATCGAATGAGACTGAAGAGAGAAAGGAAGAGATATGGAAAGCAGTCGCAAAGGAAGCGGCTAGAAAATATACAGATACTACTACTGGTTGTATAAGACTAGATAATGAAGTTATATGCATAGCAGGAAAGAAGAAAGAAAAAGAATAAAAAAGGTTATTATTATATGAAAAGCCCGAGGATATAAGACAATAATCTTGCAGCGACAAATCTCCCTTTCCCAGTTTATGCTTGTAATTATAACCCATAATAAGAATTTCTCACTGATTTTATGCTGCTAGGCTTGCAGCATTGATAAATCCTTGTAATCTTATAACTCCTTATGACTCCTAGAAGTAGTAATAATAATAAACCAAATAGAGAAATCACCGATCATGTTGCTGTTGTAACAGGTAGTTCAAGTGGGATAGGCTTTGAAATAGCTTTGATGTTGGCAAGGAGTGGATTTCATACCTATGCTACAATGCGTAACCTTGAAAAATCCAAGAAAATAACAGAAATAGCCAATACTCAAAAATTGCCATTGCAAGTTGTTCAGCTGGATGTCAATGATGATATATCTGTCAAAAATGCAATCGACAAAATAGTAGCAGCAGAAAACAAGAGGATCGATGTATTAGTAAACAATGCAGGGTATGGACTTTTTGGACCTCTTGCGGATACATCAATAGAAGAGATAAAAGCACAATTTGAAACTAATTTCTTTGGAGTAATACGTGTAGCACAGCAAGTTCTTCCTGTCATGAGGAAGCAGAACAGTGGTGGCACAATAGTAAATATAAGTTCAGTTGGAGGGCGTATAGGTGTTCCTGTTTTGTCTGCGTATCAAAGTACAAAGTTTGCATTAGAAGCTCTAAGCGAATCAATGTCATATGAATTGGAGCCATTTGGAATTAGAGTAGTTATAATTGAACCCGGTTTTATCAGAACTAACATTATAAACTCAAGCACTTCTGCAGAAAAAGCTTTAGACCCAAAATCACCATATTTTCCACTGATGCAAAAGGTAAAGAACTACTTTAAATCAATGATGGAAAATGCATCATCCTCCCCACCAGAAGAAGTAGCAAAGGTTATACTACAAGCCGTAACATCTGAAAATCCACAACTAAGATACACTGTAGGTAATGATGCTGCTGCTATAATACAAGCAAGAATGAATATGCCTGACAAGGAGTTTCGAAAAATGGTAATTCAAAACTTTTCATTATAGATCTCCTGGTATGATAAGCGCACTAAGCGTCATAAGTCATGTGTCATAGTGTAGCCCGCCATGCTTTCTAAATATATCAATAAATTGCTTCCTCACCTGCACCATCACGTCACGATTCTTTTTCGGTAGTCGGCAGATGAACTGCTGGACAATACTTCCAATATCTCTCTCTTCCTCTATTTCCATTCCGTTTGATTTACTCATGGCTAATACTATACTAAATATAGTTAATAAGTATGTAAGGGAAAAAGTATAGTTCGGGAAAATGTCAATCAAGCGCAAGTTGATTAATACACAAGTTCGTATCATAATAGTGGCTTTCATTTGAAATTCTACATAGGCTCTTTTGGCTGGAGTTATTCCGCTTGGAAGGAGCCGTTTTATCCTTTTAATCTTGAGAATTGTGACTGGCTAACGTTTTATTCCCGAATATTTGACTATGTGGAGATTGATTCTTCATTCTATAGAATTCCCAATGGATTTATAGTTAAGAGCTGGTTTCAAAACTCCGAATAACTTTAGATTGACAGCCAAGTTCCCCAAAATAATTACGCATGACAAGCATCTGTTGGATGTCGAGGAGGATGACTCCAATTGTTACAACAGGCTTTCTTTATGTCAGATTCATAGGGGATAGAAGCATAGACGAAAAAACTTTAGAAAAATTCAAAGATAGAATTTCGGAAATGAGCAATTGGGCGGATGAATTAAAAAAAGTGGAAAAGGAAAAGGAAAAGAAAAGAGGTAGAAAAAAAAGTTAGTTTAGCGATGATTGCTGCCAATAACCACTAAGCAGGTTTTGGACCAGGAACAGCAAATCTATTTAGAAGTATGGTTGGTCTGCCGGAATTATCCTCGACAAATCAGCAGCCAAACAACAACAAGGACAACAGTCACAAATTAGCAACGCTCACGTACCTTTTAATGATCAGAATGGAAAACAACAAAGTATGCTCACAGATTTTATAGAACAAAGTAAAATGTGAGAGAAGTGAAGGAAAAGGGAAATAGCAAACTTACTTTGGAGTCATCACTGCTGCAATTTACCATAATCCCAAGTAGAATAGTAACTTGGTGTGATTTCTAAAATTATCATATTTCCTTTCTTTGTCTCATCTAAAACCCATTTTGCCATTGGATTTTCAAGGCTTTCCACATATCTAGTCATTATCTTCTCCGTAATAGGAATATTGTGATTAATGTCTTCATGGATTTTGACTTTTCCCTTGCCTCTAACTCCTTTGTATGGTGGATTGGGATTATCAATACAGTAGGAGAAAATATTCATTGTTGTTCTTAAATTATGAACTTTCTTAGAACTCTTTTCCGTTGTAATGTAGATTTTGTTAGAGTTCTTATCAAAGTAATATCCAGTAGGAATTACATTTGGTTCTCCTTTCCCATCCACCATTCCTAGGTGGACAAGTAATCGGCTGTTGCCATTATTATCTGCCATGAAGTTTTTCGCTTCTTCTTCTGTCATAGGAGAACCAACACCTGGTTCTGCATCAATTACTCTCACCATAGTGCCATTAATTACTTCTAAACTAATTAAAACATATTTGTTGAGTCTAGGGTCTCTGTGCGATAGCAGCGGAGTGTGATTAGCAGTCGAGGCCCCAAAGATATAGTGGAAGATATAAAATCATTATATATATATCCGTCTTTTTTCTCTTCTTCTCACTCGTATGCTGTGATAAGAGGAGATACTACACGGAACTTGTAGACAGAATATCTGAGATAAATGTTACACCAAATGGTCTTTTTCTGACGATAGAATATCTCTATATCTGTCCATCATCCTACTCCCTTCCATCCTTTGAAATAGGCCTCATATTCAGAGAATATGGGTTTAACCAGCCCTAATTGCATCATAAACTTGAGATCATTCCTTATTGCTCTATGCTCTACTATCTTTGCATCGTCGCCTATGGCATGTATGTGTACGGCTTCATAAGAGACCTTATTTCCTCTTGGAGGTATGAAGAAAAATTACCTCTATGTGGACTTTAGAACACGACCTATTTTTTCTAAAGTATTGCCCAGCATAAAGGAAAGTAAATAGTCACTAAACCTCAATTGCCTTATGCACTGCTCTTCTTCTTAGCATCAATGCAAACCCGAGCGAGACTGCTGACAGTAATGCTGACGTAATATACACTAGATTATATGAGTCCAGAGAAGGATACGACCCTTGAACTCCTTTGATCGTCTCGTGACTCTCCATATACACCCCTGCCAGTGCCGGACCTATGGCCATTCCTATAAACAACAAGAGAGCGCCCACTCCTACCGATATTCCGATGAATGATTTGGGCGATGACGATACGACGATGTTCCACGTTGCAGTAATTGTCATCGAGAGGCCGGATGCAATTATGGCCAGATTAGTAGACACTGCGATTTCTGTTGAGTGAAACATCAGTAGTCCGAGCGACCCGATCAGGCTGACTAGGGCACCTATGATGATAGGATTTAGTTTTCCTATTCGATTTATGATCAGTGGGGTTACGCTTGCAAAGACAAGGAACATGATCATGAAAGGTAGTTGAACATTTGCGGCGTCTACTGCATCCCCTCCAAATCCCAGTGGCATAGGGCTTCTTACCAGCTGCACTATAGCCGGGTATGCCATGAACATTGTAATTCCAGTGGCTATCAATATGATGTACGAAGGTAGGAGAGTCTTGTCTTTTAGCAATCTCAGGTCAACCAATGGCAATGCGATTCTTCTCTCTATGATGACAAAGACAGCCAATGAAATTACTGAAACTACAAATGCAACCCCAATCTGCGGCAGAGTCTCAGAGTTTATTCCGGTCTCTACGAGTGTCAGCGCCATGAGAAACGCAATTATTGTTGCAGAAAGCGCCAGCGCTCCCTTCAAGTCTATGGAAGACGCTGCCCGCTTTTTACCCATGTTCTCTTTAGTATTGACAGGAGCCGTTAATTGCCCTTTGTTTTCTTTTACGAATTTGGCAATCATGAATGTCACTGCGGCCGCAAATGGAACTATGGAGAAGAAAGTGGAATGCCATCCAAAGCTCTGGATGATGGTGGCTCCTGCCAAGAGGCCGACAACCGAACCTGCAGAATACATAGATCCAAACACTCCTACGGCGATCGCAAGCTTAGCTGGTGGAAACGTGTCCCTTAGGAGGCTGAAGGCTGCCGGGACTGCGGCCAAGCCCACACCCTGGATTATCCTGCTCGCTAATAGGAATGATATGTTGTCTGCAAAACCTCCGGCGGCTATTCCAGCCGCATACATCGTCAGTAGCACGAGTAATACCTTCTTTTTACCGTAGAGGTCAGATATTTTGCCAGCGATAGGAGTCATCACGGCTGCAACAATCAGGTACGAGCTGAATATCCACGCTGCCGTCCCATAAGATATACTAAAGTCTTGCATGATCTCTGGGATGGCAGGCAGGAGCATGGTTTCTGAGAAAAAGACTACCAAGAGTGTGCTGCTAAGTATCCCAAGAGTAAACCACGCATGACGGTTGACAGTAACGGAATCTAATGAAGACATATAACGACAATAGGTGTATATGCACTCTTATAAGTGTATCTACACCTATTTGTACTTGAAGTTTCACTCATATTGATATCGAAGTAAACCTTTTATTAGTAATATGTGTATATCAACATAGTTAGGATTGAAGGAACGAACTATTAATACAATACTGGAACAAGGAATGTCAGCAGATTCGTGTACATGCGGTGAATTGCGGAAGGCAGCTAGAGCAATAACACTACTTTATGACAATGCATTCAAGTCAAGTGGCTTGCTGTCTACACAACTTGGTGTACTAGATGTCATCTGCAACTCTAACTCAATAAGAATTTCAGATCTTGCTGCGAAGCAAGGGATGGATAGAACGACTCTGACCAGAAATCTATCTGTTTTAGAGAGACAGGGGTTTATCAAGATCTCATCGGGAAAAGATCATCGAACGAGAATTGTGACTGCTACTCAAAAAGGACATAGCGCCGTAGCCAAAGCTATACCTCTCTGGATTGAAGTTCAACGCAAGGTAAAACAACAAATGGGCGAGGACGTATGGCTTAATCTAATACAAAATTTGTCTCAATTTGTAAAGGTAGCCAACCAATTAAACGAATCAAAGTGACAAGGACGCACTGAGACTTCAATTCCCACTTGCTACATCGAACCACTTAGGAACTTTTAAGGTGAGTAAATCTTTATCCTGGCTGAATCCATTTATTGAAGTGATCGCATAGGAAACCACTGGCCCCATTATAACGGAAAGTTACGTCAACCTATTTCTTGATATATTGAGTCTCTTTTTAGAACCTCTATCGGCGCGAGAACCACCGAACCCGCGAAACCTTGTCCCTTTATTACCACCTTCCATTACTTTCATCATCATCAATGACATTCTACTTAGGTCCATACAATCAACCTGATACCTATAGAACAGAAGAGTCAGAAGTTTTCATAATGATAATGATGATAATAAATGGAATATCGCTGATTGATGATAAATAGATCCACAGTTTCTTTATTGTAATTGTGATTAGCGTATTTTGAAAAGACTCTATCCTAATTAAGACAGAAAGTTTCAGTATACAGTATTATTTTTGTACATTATTTAATAAAGGTAAGTTGCTAAAAAGAAAAGAAAAGAAATATCTGGGGTTTAGTAAAAATGCTAAATGACACAGAAATCAGTGTTGCATTCATTTCTACTGTCATTAAGCCTTTGCAAAAGATGCTCTATAATGAGCATCCTAATCATAAGTAATAGGCCTGCTTAGATTATGTTATGCACTTCTTGACC
>JAREAI010000070.1:0-10063 GCA_029240435.1 Nitrososphaeraceae archaeon
GCAGGAATAGCAGTCGCTGACTCTATCATACAATCAGATTCTCTTGCAAGTTTAGAATATCATGAGCTTTCTGGTAATAATGCTTTAGGTCATGTAAGGCTCGCGATCGTAGGCGGTACTCATGGACAGCAACCTTTCCATAGCTGCAATGGAAAGTTTACTCTAGAGCACAACGGAGAAATTTACAACTATAAGAAAATTCGGCGAAGGTTAATGAAACATCATCAATTTGTTACTCAGACAGACAGCGAAGTTATTGTCCATTTGTTAGAAGATCATTTTAACAAGAATAATGATTTATTATATGCAATTAGAAAGACTGTTGCTGAACTTGATGGTGTTTATGCTTTGGTTATCAAGGATGAAGAGACAGAAAACATAGCTTTGGTTAGAGATAAAATGGGTGTAAGACAAATTTACTTTGGGGAAAATAATCATTTTATTGCATTTGCGTCTGAACGTAAAGCGTTATGGAAAGTGGGAATAAAAGAACCTACAAACAGGGTATTACCAGGTCATGCAATAATTATCAAATCGGATGGTTTAATACAAAATTTCAAAGTATCCCGTTCTCCAGTACATTCAAAGAAAATAATCTACAAAACAATGGATTTGGCTGTTAATGCATATGAAAAAGTATTACTTGCATCCATGAAAAAGCGTACGCAGGATTTTGATAGAGTCGGAATAATATTCTCAGGTGGTATTGATAGTGTAATTATCGCCTGGCTTGCAAAGAAAATGGTACGGGATGTTATTTGTTATACTGGTGGAATTCAGGGTTCTAG
This sequence comes from Nitrososphaeraceae archaeon, assembly GCA_029240435.1. GTDB lineage: Archaea > Thermoproteota > Nitrososphaeria > Nitrososphaerales > Nitrososphaeraceae > JAJNBK01. Next base: position 789 of record JAREAI010000070.1, read on the forward strand.
CGATATTGCATTTGCAAGACTGATAGCAAAGAGACTCAATCTTAAACTAAGAGTCAATGAACTTACTCAGAATGAAGTAGAAGAGATGATTCCAGAGGTTATTAATACAATAGAAGACACAAATGCTGGACAGATAGAGGTTGCAATTCCTGTATACGCTGCAGTAAAGCTTGCACATGAGGATGGAATTAATGTAATGTTCTCAGGGCAGGCAGCAGATGAACTTTTCGGAGGATATTCTTGGTATACAAAGGTAGTTGAAAAGGAAGGATACGAGAAATTACGTGAGCATATGACCGAAGACATGCTTTTACTGTACAGAGAAACTTTAGAGAGAGAAGATAAAATCACTATGGCACACAGCATAGAGATGCGTGAGCCCTTTCTTGACTTGAAAGTAATTGCATTTTCAATGCAGACTGATATGAAACTGAATGTAAAAGGTTCAGCCGATGCCTTTGGCAAGCATGTACACAGAAAACTTGCCCAGAAACTAGGTATTCCAAGAAATATTGCGTATCGTGTAAAGGAAGCAGCACAGCACGGATCAGGTATGCATGACGTATTTAATGCAATAGCAAGAAAACACGGATTTGATGAATCCACTATTTCTAAACAATACCTCAATGCGCTCCAATCACGCCAAAAAATAGGTAGCTCACAGAGATATGGTTATCTATTTGAAAATGAGAAAATGTGGATTGCAGAGCCACATGTGCAAATGTATTTAGACAGTATTTCAAAAACACTACCAATATTAGAACAAGATTTAGTGACAAATCTAAGAAAAGAAAAGAAAGGCTATTAGGCTAGCTTGCAGCTATATCTACTTCTAATTCCACGGCCTATAAGAAATGGTGCAAGTATCAAAGATGGTATGCTTATTAAAATGAAAAGGGTTTGGAATGGAGCAAGAACAGCCATGGTTGTTCCTACACTATAACCTAAGAGCATAGAAAACAAACTGCCGGCACAGGTCGGACAGCCTACAAACAGTCCACTGATCGCCCCTATACTTCCTACAGAAGACACCCTTTTAGTATTCTGCGCTTTCTCTAAGTTGAATGCGTAGAGAGTTAAAGAAATATTGAATCCGACCATAACAGATACAGTTACTGCTAGGATAATATTGATTGGTATAATCATGATTAGAAAGTGATCTGTAGGAAACACAGTCAGCATAGGAACATAACCTGGCATATTGCAACATGGAATAACATTAACAGATGGAACAGTAATTCCTTGTTCAGAAAATGATATATCATATCTATAAATGAATATTTGAGACAGAAATCCAAAAAAAATGCCATATATAATTGCAAATATTGCCATCACTTTCCAATATTTATTGTCTAAAAATGCTGCTGTTATATAGAACATTAAACTATTAGTATTAGCTTTTAGTCGTTGCTCTGCTTTGAAAATTCTGTATATTCCATAGCCCACAAATAACATTGCTAAGAAAATAATTGTAAAAACAGCATTTGCAAGGTTCATAAGATAAGGTGTAATCATAACTGTTTGCTCACCTGAAGGAGTGGTCAATCGGCCATAAATTATAAAGGTCAAAATCAGAGAGAATAAGCCAAGAAACACGATTCTAATTCCGCTGTTGCGTAGGCCTATCCAGTTTTTCTCTATAGATGTCATATTAACAAACGGAGTTGTCCACTCGGAATTAAATTTTATCGGTCATATCGGTCATGAGCGTCATCATTTGTTGTGTGGACCTATACTAAAATATAGAATATACCTGATGTAGTTCTGATTACATCCATGGAAACCGCTTGTTTCTCCTATAATATTCGACTAATCCACCTTCTAACAACATCTGTTGCATAAATTCTGGAACCTTCCTTGCATGAAATATTCCTTTTGTCCGTATGTTTTCCACAGTAAAGTTTCCAATGTCTACCTTAAGCTCATCTCCCTGAACTACTTTACCTTTTATTTCTGAAATTTCGAGAGCTGGAAGTCCAATAGTAAATGCGTTCCTATAGAAGATGCGGGCAAAACTTTCTGCTATAACAATAGATATTCCTGCATACTTTAATGCTACTGGAGCCTGTTCTCTACTGGATCCGCCTCCAAAATTTTTTCCCGCCACTATAAAGTCACCTTTGGATATCTTTGTCGGAAAATCGGGATCAATTCCATACATAGCATATTTTGCCATCTCATAAGGATCGTTGGTCCTGCTTTTGAATCTGAACGGTATAATTATGTCCGTATTAATGTCATCTCCAAAAACCCAAGCTTTTCCATTTAAAATGGCAGTAGTGACAACTGGAGGAGGCACTGTTCCTGGTGGTGGTGATGGCATCAATGGGGAAGAATGTGGCGAAGATTCTGGAGTTGGTTTATTATTCATGTCAGAGAAACCTCCGTGGATCAATTATTTTTCCTTCAATTGCAGATGCAGCAACAGTAGCTGGAGATGCAAGATATACTTTTGATGAAAGCGCCCCCATTCTTCCAACAAAATTTCTTGAAGAGGAAGATAAACAAATTTCAGATTCCCCTAATGCACCAAGATGAGTACCAACACATGCTCCACATGTAGCATTGGTAAAAACTGCTCCTGATTCAAGATAAATTTCTACGTATCCACGTTTAATGGCCTCTTCATATACTTTGACAGATGCAGGAGTAACTACACACCGTGTATTTTTATGAACTTTTCTGCCCTTTAATATACGTGCTGCTATCTCAAGATCTTCTATCCTGCCGTTTGTAGAAGAACCTATGAAAGCCTGATCGATTTCCATTCCACCTATTTCTTCAACTGAATGTACTAAATCTGGATGATCTGGACCAGCCACCATTGGTTCTATATTACCACATTCTATTTCTATCTCCTCTACATAGTTAGCTGAGCTGCCAGGCTGAATATCAATTTCTGGCACATCTTTAATAATTCTTGGCTTTTTATTTAAATAAGTTCTAGTCTGCTCATCAGTAGGGAATACGGAAATCTTGGCACCGCATTCCATTGAAGCATTGCTTATACATGCTCTTGAGTCAATACTAAACTCCTTTCTGGTATTGTCATTTGCATATGTCCACTCCAAAGCCTTATAATTGGCTCCATCTTCACCAACCTTTCCAATATAATCGAGTATTAGATCTCTGGCAGAAACCCCTTTACTAAAATTGCCCGATAATTTAATTTTTATTGTTTCTGGTACGCGTAGCCACATTTGGCCTGTAGCCCATACAGCTGCCAGTTCAGTACTTCCAATTCCAGTGGCAAATGCCGAAATACATCCAGCTTGACATGTATGAGAATCTGCGCCGAGTATCATCATACCGGGAACAGCAAGATATTCAAGAATATGCTGATGAGATATAGAACCTTCAACTAACATACAGCTATGCTTTGAAGCAAAACCTCTCATCATAGCGTGTAGATTTGCGACCTTTTCATCTGCTGCAGGAAATGTATGATCTATGACTAGCAAAACCCTTGAAGGGTTAAAGAGTTTATTCACTCGCATTTCATTTAATGAACGTATTGCCAAAGGACCCGTACTGTCTTGTGCCATAGCAAGATCCACATCTACAATTGCAATATCTCCAGCCAGAGAAGGTTTGGATACTTCGCCCTGCTTATTTTTTAGTGTTAAACTTTTTATGCTAATTGCCTTCTCAGCGAACGTAAGTGAACTATTCTCCAGTATATTTTTGATAGAAGAAACAGAATGAGAGCTGTTTTGCTGTGCTAATGACTGCATATAAGTTCCAATCCCAATCAGATATTTTAAGCATCAGTTTTTATTACTTATGGATATTTATCTTATTTAATAATCTAAAAAATTGTCTTTATAACTGATATAACAAGAGTATAACTTGTTCCAGCTGAATCAAAAACAAAGTCATATCCACTTTTCTTAAGGGTAAAGCGAGACATTAGATGCGGTATAAATTGCAGCTATTGAATTAATAGTGTCATCATCATAATGAACTCTACGCATGATCTAGATTCACAATAACATTTTTGATTATAATTACAAAATATTGGAGAAAGATCTCGATTAGTAATACTATGGTTAATATCTTAATTTGACATCAAAGATTATATATATATACTAATCTCGCTCATGAACTTTAGATTCGTTTATTTTTGGCTTTTTATTATCTGGAATTTTAAATCCACGGGCAAATTTGCTAATTTTTGACGCTATAACTTTAGACTTGTTTGCAGGAAGTTCGTTTATACCATCTTCTATTCGTTCTGCTTGGAAATTATCTGCTGGCTGTTGCTGCTTGTTAGTATCATTGTCATCTTTTGATAGAGGATGCATTATTGTATCTATTATATAGTTATAATATATGATAAATATTTGGTTTGGTACTTTATCAATAGAAAGTCATTTAACATGTCTGCTAGGTTATAGATAGACTTAGATTTTTCCTCTGCTCTTATTATTATACTATACAAAATTTTCTCTCCAATAGATCAAAATTATCCTTTCCTATTTCATGTATTCTGTGAAGGATTAGCTGTTTTATTGCTTGCAAATCATTCATACTGGATTCTAAATGAGATTTCATTGTCCAGATCAGCTAGGCTCCTTTGTAGAGAACTGAGCACCTCCCCTATATCTTTAGTAGTTGAGTCAAATTTTTTATAATATTTTATCTGGTTTCTTATAGGTAGACTCTACAATCTTGCGACTTTCAATCGAAAACGCATCTTTAGAAATCAAGGTGGTTAAACTAAAAGATGAACCAAGATGGCTAGGCTCTTGGGAGAGAATAGCAAGCTTGTCCGTACCACATCTCTGATACTGTTTTTCCTGCAGCGATGTTATTTATTTGTGCTTGTCTGTCTTTTGTTTCTGTATTACCTTCCTTTAAAACTACACTTGGGACTGGTTGTTGTACCAACATAGTTTATTTTCACCTATGTTAGTAACTTAAATTGTTTAACTGGAATTAAGTTTTTTTGGTTGGTTTATAGTAGCATTGGCAGAGGATTACTACTTGCTAATTATCCATAATGGGAGGGTGTTTTGTTGTTGTCATCCTGAAACGCAGCTGCTAAAACCGCATTCAATACACAAATTGCAACCTTCAGTGATTATTAATCTTGCTTTGCATGATGGACAGGTATTATCCTCATTTGATTCCATTATAGGTGCTTGCATTGATTTGTCTGGCGTATCCAGCAGTATTGACGTTGAAATTGTTTCGGTAGGTAAGTCTTCATCTTCTTCGATCTTAGTTTGTTCAAAGATCTTTTCTATTTGGTCTCTGATATATGGTTCTTTTATGTTTGCACGTATATAGTCAGCGGCATATTTGCTTGGTCTTGTAATGAATTTCTTTTCCTTTGTTTGATTACCTGTGATATGTAGAACCTGTTCATGTCTTGAGCCATCTCTGTATACTGTAACTCCTTTTAATCCAAGTTCGTGTGACAAGAGATATGCATACTTGACATCTTCTGCAGTAACATCTCCTGGCATATTGATGGTTTTTGCAATGGCATTGCCAATCCATTTTTGCCATACCGCCTGGGCCAATATATGATCAGTCCAATGTATATCTATTGCAGTAACAAACGTTTTCTGAATCCATTCTGGAATTTCAGCCAAACCACGAACTGAACCATAATTATTTGCGATTTTTGCAAGTATCTCATCATTGTAAAGACCGCTTTCCTTCAACACATTTTCAAAAATCCTATTAGTATAGAAGAACCTACCGACTGTCACACGTTTTTCGAAAACCAGTGCAAACATCGGTTCAACACCATTTGAAGTATCTGCAATCATAGATAATGTACCGGTAGGAGCAATAGTGGATGTCCAAGAGTTTCGGATTCCATGTTTTTGAATTTTTTTAATTAATGAATCCCAATTGTATGCATGTGTTTCTGTTGGTAACTCATAATATCCTGCGATAGGTATTTTACCTTTTACATAATCTGTATCTTTGAATAAGGGAAATGGTCCTCTTACCTTTGCAATAGCAACACTTTCTTCCATACTGTAGTATGATACTGCTTCTGCCAGTTTGTACATGAATGCATAGCCATCATTTGAATCATATGGAATTTTAAGTAGGAATAGCAAGTCAGCAATACCCATTATGCCAAGGCCTATTCTTCTTGTTAGCTTTGTATTGATATCAATTTCTTCTACTGGATACTTATTCATATCTATAATATTATCTAAGAATCTGGAGGAGACTCTTATTGCCTGCTCGTATTTTTGCCAATCAAATTCAAACATTCCATCTGCCTTGCGCTTTACAAAGTTTGCAAGATTGATTGAACCTAGATTGCATGATTCATAAGGATATAATGATTGTTCGCCGCATGGGTTTGTTGCACGCAAAGGTCCACCCTTTGCATTTATAATTGGATTATATTTGTTAATATTATCAAAGAAGATAACACCTGGTTCCGCACTTTTCCATGCACTAAATGCTATTAGATCCATTAATTGATGTGAATCGATCTGCTTTAGAGGCTCATGAGTTCTGGGATTACGTAGTGTATACTTGTGGTTATCCTTGTTTACAAGCGACTTCCAAAAATCTTCCCAGACGCCAACACTGACATTAAAGTTTTCAAATACGCCAGGTTTTGTCTTGGCCGTTATAAACTTTTCAATATCTGGATGCCATGCCTCTAATATACCCATATTTGCGCCACGTCTCTTTCCGCCTTGTTTTACTACATCGGTTATAGTATCAATGATTCTCATAAAAGACGTTGGACCTGATGCAACTCCAGATGTTGAAGCAACAATATCTCCTTCTGGTCTTAGGTCGGAGTAATTTATTCCAACACCTCCACCTGATTTGAAAATCATGGCCGCATCAGTTGATGATCTCATGATCTTAAACATGTCGTCTGACATATCAAGAACAAAACAAGCTGACAATTGACCAAGACGTGCACCTGCATTCATCAATGTTGGGGTATTTGGTAGAAAATCTCTTGATACCATCAAATTATAGTACTCCTTGATCCTATCTTCGTATACGCTTAACTTGCTTTCAGCTATCATTCTAAGCAGTTCTTTAAAGCCAACTTTCATACGACCTATCTTTGCTAGAGATACATAGTGTCGAATGAGAGATTCAAAGTGATATTTGTTCAGATAGTAATCTCCTATCTTTAATTTTAGATCAAAGTCATCTATTTTTGCATAATATTTCTCTGCTTCTTCGATGTTTTGGTTATGCCCACCTGTTAAATTGAACAATTGAGAATCATGCAATACATCGGGAAGTGCAACCAGAATTGCTACTCTTTCAAACATTTGTTTTGGACCTTCTATGATCTCACCATTGTTATCTCGTAACAGATAACGCGCAGCTAAAACTCTAAGGGAATTAATATCAAATACCTTATCAACTTCATCAAGCACCTTCTTATTTAGAATTCTCATCTTCTCATCTCGAACTTTGCGCCGCTCATGCCTATACAGGATATACGCCTTTGCCGTTTCAGACAAACCTTCTTCAATGAGAATTGATTCCACCATATCTTGCACATCTTCAACACTTGCAATTGCAACTTTTCCAGTAGATCCGTAACCACTTTGAACCATTTTCTCTATAACCCTATTTGCCAACCTTTCTGCCAATGGATAATCTGCTTTACCGGTCACTACAAGTGCTTTGTAAATTGCATTTGATATCTTAGAATGCGTAAAATTAACAACTCTGCCATCTCTTTTTTTAATGTTCACGATTAAGTTATCTTTTGAGTCATTGAACTCCGTTACACCCGCCATCTCTTTCTTTATTGATAGATTTTAGTTTAAAAAGCTAGCTCTACATATTATATATAATTTTTTATTATGAAGCAGTACTAAAAGTATTACTAAATCGTTAGTATAATATCATTCCCATTATACAATATCAAGTGATTAAGTATAATGATCTAACAAATAGAACAGAAGTATTGTCTGTTATCTATAATTTGTTACTTCCTGGATAATGACAATAGCAAATAACTATATTACCACGTAATCTTAAAGGTAGCCAATTAGAATCCTTAGCTTAAATCTAAAATATTCTTTCCTTCCACCCATTTCATTTCTCTACATAGTATGAAATGAGATGACAGCCATATGTTAATATTTATTGTGTAGTTTACCTTTACTTGTATCTACAAAAACATATGGGAATAAATTGCTTAAATTTTTTGTTTCAAATGCTCTGTTGATAACCAAGTAACTGTAGTAAAGTTATTAAAAGCTAGGAGTATGCAAATTAATCAATTATAGATGTAATTTCATTCGCTCTATTATCTATCAGATGACTGAGGAGATTAGGTACCTGCTATTATTCCACACATAAGTGGAAAGATGCCAAATCTGATATATGCATTTCAATTTAATATCTATCAATCTATACAACTGTTTTATCTTTCATTATCCCATTTGATACTGGGGCGGTTAATAATAATAAAGAAGAAATTTTTAAACTAGTAGTACCACAAATATCTATTAGAAGATTACTTTTTCTTAAGGAATTTTATATATGTCATGTCAATATATGTTATGAACTGATATACTAAATTTATAAGTAAGATAACTCTAGCATCCATCGCAGTGGAAGCGGAGATAATAAAATCTAAAATATGACGCGGAAAGGTCGACTCAAAGAAATTTTTAGTAAAGCTTTGTATGCGGATGACCCTAACCTCTATTCAGTAAGCTATCGTGAATTTAACTCGATTATTAAAGTTTCGTTGCCAGAATTCTTAAAGCTTTCAGAGGATTTTGAAATTATTCCTCCGAATAGAATTTTTTTAGTTGCAAGGGAAGGAAAAGTTCTATACCGCAAATTTGGTACCACATAAATAACTTAATCAACTTTTGTGTCTGAATGCAGATAAAAGCAAACGATTGTTTTGAAATTTTTTAAAGATATTGATAAAACAAGTCAAATTGATTTGCAGGTATAGCCAATTTTTGATAGTCAGATATTTGTATATTCTAAGATGTTTTATCTGTCACAATTTTATATATATATTGCATTATTTTATAGATAGATGATATTCCGAAACATCAAAGTGTATCATAATTAAATAGGATTTCGCATATTAACAAAATAATAGTAACGCAATGACACTTTATTGGAACATCACAGAAAAAGAAAGAGGAGGAAAAGATGGATCAACTATCAATAAAAAATCATCTTTGAACTAGCGTAGTAATATGATTTACTAGTCAAAAGAAAATTAAAGTCCGACTAGCACTCGAAGACATGTGGTTTTCCCTGCAAGACTGCTACAATAAGTTCCAAAG
>JAREAI010000071.1:0-10047 GCA_029240435.1 Nitrososphaeraceae archaeon
CGTGGTTGTCCACTTCATGATACCCTTGTCAGCGATGTGAAAAGATATGTTAGCAAGATTGATGGAGTTGGCAATATTAATGTAGAGATTGTCTGGGACCCTCCATGGAGCATCGAAAAGATGGATCCTGCTGCACGGGAAAAATTGGGATTTGGCAAACCAAAGCTTCGATTCCAAATAGATTATGAAAAATCTCAACCCCTAAGGGAAGGCAAGTTTTTTAAGCAGGAGGATGGCTCGTTAATTCTTGCAAATGCCAAAGGCCAGGGGTTCATGGTAAATGAAGCGATTGTTAACTTCTGGGATTCATGCGATGGCACAAGAACAATCAACCAACTAACAGACCATTTTTCTACAAAGCTTGAAATGCCAAGACAGCAAGTTGAACAAGAGGTTGTACAACTAGTCCAACAGCTTCTTGAGGCAGATTTACTAAAAGCCTGATATCTATCTTTTCTTTTACAGTTAGTTATTATGGAATTGCATCAAGATATGGTAAATTCTCCAAAAGTTATTGTTGAATTGGGTATGGGCGATGGACGCCTTTTGAAGACTATATCTGAGAATGATCATGATAACAATTCTTTCTATATAGGGATTGAAGTAGATAAATCTCAATATGAACAAGCCATATCACAAATTAAACTCGTCAATGTCAAATTGTTGAATGGTTCGTTCGAAGATATCCTTCCTGCTTTTTCCGATAATTCGCTTTATCGTGTTATTTCTGTTTTACCAGATCCTAAATATATTGATCAGCACAAAGAGCACAAATGGAAATATCTATACAAAATTGTATATGAGAAGTTGAAAAATTATGGTACATTGGAATTAGTTACTGAAATAACTGACGATCTTTTACAAGAGGTATCAGACCAAGTATATTATAAGTGGATTGAATGGCTCAAGTATACTTTTCAATCCATGGGTTTTCAGAGAGTAACCTCTAGAGAGGGCGCTCCTCCAGAATATTCATCTAGGTGCATAGATCAATTTAGAGCCGATCCGAAACGTATACGCATGGTAACTTTGGATCTACAGAAGATGATATATTGAAATGAGGCATTATTGTTTTAATATCGATATCTTATAGTGATGCTAATCAGGATAAAAGAAAATTTTTTATAATTAGGATAATGATACACTCCTGCATCATCAATGTATAAACACGTGCCATTTAGAAGCCTATTAGAATAGCATATTGAAACTTCAATTGCCTTTATGCCTTATTTTATAATGATCTGCCATACATATCTTCGAACAAAATTCCGCATGGCAATTCTCATTTGTACATGGTATAGGATCAATATGATTAAATTTTTTATTACAATAAATACAAAAGGATTCTAGCATTGGATAATTGCGATTTAGGTATGGATATCCACAGTTATGTTTTTGCTTGAACCATAAAATGCTAATCTTTGATTTCTCTGCATATGTCATAACGGTATCATATGCTTCATAATAGCCAGGTGCATAAAATTGCCTAACAAATACAAAAGGTCGTATATTTTTCTTCGAATTAGGATCAATGAATGCCACAAGCCATTTTTCAGATAGCAGAATTTCATCTTCCTCTACTGCAGATTTTTTTTCTTGAATTTTTCTTTGTTTTCGATTTTCACTCAAATAACTAAAATAAGTTATGGAACGGATGAAAATTTAAAGTTTCACATTATTAGATATTGCTTGTATGAATGAAGGATTTTGATTATGATTAAAAACGAGTTAATATATTACCAAGATAGTCAAAGGAGATATTATTCTTTTTGCAGATAAGCTCTCCAAAGATATGATGTCAAAATCTCGCCTTCCGTAGACATCTTGTATTTCTATAGTGGATAACAAATTATTGTTAAATCTGTAGTTGAATATATATTCTCTTCAACACTCACGATACTGCATTTGTCTGATAAAAAATAAAAGATCTATATACAAATATATATTTTAAAAGCATCTAACTCAATAATTCTTTAAGATTCCTGTCAAATGGTGGTCTTAAAACCCCTTTTTCAGTGATGATGCCAGCAATTAATTCGGGTGGAGTCATATCAAATGCAGGATTGAATATTCTGATTCCCTTTGGTGCAATCCTCTTTCTACCTAACTTTATAACTTCTTCCATAGGACGTTCTTCAATTATAACATTATCTGGATTGCTCTCAAAATCAAATGTAGAAAGTGGAGCTGCTACGTAGAATGGTATTTTATGTATATTAGCCATTATTGCCACCTGATAAGTTCCTATCTTGTTAAAAACATGACCTGTACGTAAAACTCGATCAGCACCCACTATTACACGCTTTATCACACCACGAGACATCATATGTCCAACAGCGGTGTCCGGAATCAAACTCACGTCTATACCATCATGCTGAAGTTCAAAGGCAGTCAATCTTGAACCTTGCATTACCGGACGGGTTTCAGTTGCAATAACACTTACACGTTTACCCGCCTCTTTTGCTGCCCGTATAACACCCAAGGCTGTTCCATATGCAACGGTTGCTAATGAGCCGGCATTGCAATGTGTCATAATAATATCACCATCTTCAAATAATTTGGCACCATTAATTCCCAATTGTTTATTGTTTTGGATATCTTCTTCGGCCATTTTTAGAGCCTCATCAAGAATTACTTTTCTGATATTCTCAACTGTCTTTCCACCTTTTGCCTTTTCCATGATACGCTCTAATCCCCAGAAGAGATTGATTGCTGTAGGACGTGTTGCTCGAAGCATATTGAAAGCTATATTGAGATCAGACATTAATTCACTAACAGTTTTTGCTTTGCTCTGAGTGGCGGCTAAGGCAAGACCCAACGCAGCTGCGACACCAATTGCAGGAGCACCCCTTATCACTAGGTTTTTTATTGCATATGCGACATCATTAAAATTATTACACTTAAAATATGCAAGTTTATTTGGCAATTTAGTTTGATCGATCATTATGACTGAACCATCCTTCCAGGCAACAGTAACCAAAAGTTCAAGGCTCCTCTTGCCTTCGCTATCCTGAGTCATTGTTAATGAAAAATTCTTTTTCAGACTATATTAAATTTAACTAACTACCTATGGCTATGTTCATGTAAGAATGGCTTCTTATAATCATTTTATCATCCATATCTGTAAAGAAGAAATTTAACCAATTTTGACACGTTTGCCCCTTTTTCGTTCTGACTATATGGAAATTAGTAGTCATCAAAACATTCTGTTCTGTTTTTGACATATTGGATTGTTTCTCACTCTCGTGATATGCTTTTCCATATAAGATGAATGTAGAGATAAGATGTTGATGGTTTTTTATTTTCAATAATTTACATCAATTACAGTATATGAATATGTCTGTCACATATCGCCACCGTCTATAGAAATGTATGTTCTCTCCATATTGTCAGGGTCGCAAAAAATAGTGGTCGTTTACTGTAAACAGTAACGGTTTACTGGTTTATTCTAGTCCACACTAAAGATAACTAGAATTTATAATTTTGTTCAAGTTATATTAAGTACGTTTTTTTTGTTATTCTTGCTTTGTGCCACATTGCGTGCAGAACCTCGAATTTATCTTGAGTTTAAGTCCGCATGCAATACAGAATTTATCCCTAGATTCCTGGGGTTTGCTCAATTGTGTTATATTTGGCTGTGCCATGTCACGATCGACAGAAGAAGGCTTCCCACCATACATTTCTGTTACTGCGCCACTAGGTTTGAATGTATCATCAATATCTGGCAGAAAATCAGAGTCTTTTTTTCCTCCTTTTTCCTTGTCTTCTAGGTAAAGTATCAGCCGTGGTACATTTTCTTTTCTATCAGGTTGGTTTACCTGTTCTCCTAACCACAGAGCAAATTTCTTTAAAGTCATCTCTGGGGTAGAAAATGTAAGTGAATGAGTAGACATATATTCTTCAGTCGCAGCTCTGCCATTGAAGATCTTCATCAATACCGAGTACTACTGTGTGGCTATTAATTATTGCGAATTACCACATTTACTGCAGAATTTTGCCTGTTTAGGAATTAAATGTCCGCATACAATGCAGTTTTTAGTTGTTAATGTTGTTTCATCAACGCTCGTTTTACTTGGGTGTTCAATCACAATATCTACAGGTTTGAATGTAGGTTCCCTCTCCTGCTCAGCCGACTGCGGTGAAGGCATAGTATATCCTCTCCCTTCATTGCTTTCAGTTCCTCCAACAAATCCACTTATTCCAAAATCTGCTTGCGGAGTGGAAGAAGAAGAGGAAGCCAGTCCGCCAGTAGGATTTTTCAATGATGAACCTTTTTCCATTGTAGACTTTATTTCTAAAATTACTCGAATAGCAAGAAAATTCATTGCAGATGTAGCCACTAAATATTCACCAATTTTAGAAAAGTATTCTTTTTCATTGACCTTTCCTTGCTTGTACAGCTGTGTTGAATCGATAAATGATTCATATCGATCTTGAGTATCGTTAATAAGCTGCTTCAGTTTCTCGGTGAGTGCACCAAGGGTATCTACACCAGAGGACATTATTAAAAAATTGCACCTGCAGGCTTAATAAAAGTTTGAATGGCCATCTAAAGATAATTTTATTTGATTAATATCATTATTTTATAGCTATCATATAGGAGAACATAATATTTTTGATTAGTAATTCGTATATTAGAAAAGTAGCTTTTTCATAGTCTATACGGTAGTTCAAACAACCTATTAATATCGATACGGTCAAGTTGACGTAAATTCCACCTGGAGGGGTGGTCTAGATTGGTTATGATACCTGCCTTACACGCAGGTGGTCATGGGTTCGAATCCCATTCCCTCCATACCAGTCATGGATCTATACATATTCTTTATAAATTGACAAAGATACTCCTAAACAATCCCTTTGAATGGCTACACTCAAGATAAAATCTCCATTAGACTCTGTTCACTTAACTATAATCATCCCATTATGTATATCTACAAACAGATTAAACCGATTTTTAATGTGTTGTAGTTTACAGTTATCTTTTTGACACAGGAAATAGTCATCAAAACTTTCAGTTCTATCTTTTATGTACTGAATGGTTCGCTCTGATACTCTTTTCATAAGATGAATGAGTATTATGTTTTAATTTCAGAAATTTACTTATATCATATTATAATATCATGATTTGCTAGGATTACAAGTACTTGCTTCCTATCTTAAATAATTTTTACGATATAATGAAATATACAACTTTCTATTAACTGGATAGAACCTCTTATTATTCAGGACTAATAGATTCATTCATATTCAGAACTACTAGGTTTAGATTCTAAGATTTCTATTTCAGATTCTTTGCTAGCAAGCTCTTCAGCCAAATAGTTTTTTCTTCTACTTCTTCTAATTTTTTTTCTAGCTTTTTAATATGGTCAATTAATGGTTTATCTCTTCTAAATTCTTGAAGCTCATCCATAGTTACATTGTAATGCTGTAATACCTGACGTTGTTTTGTTTTTGCGTCTTCTGTTTCTTTCTCCACTTTCTGCAATTCTAACTGTTGTCGTATGATATAACTAGGCAGCTCATCTACTGGCATTTCAAGATTCTCTGATAAAGCACAGACCTTGTCTACAATATCAAAATATTCGTCAGCTGTTAAACCACACTTAAAACAATGAATATTGCTATTATCAATTAGTTAGTCTATCTTATCTTTACTTACACCCATCTCGTCTAATTTGTTTTTTATTCTAACAGAGGGTGCAAATACAGACATATTCAAGTCATGCTTCTTTAGGACCAAAGCCACTTCTCTATGTAAGTCAATATCAAAAATCTCTTGTTTAGCGTCTTTTATGATAGCACTTATAGTTCCAGCGCCTATGTCATTATATTTGGCGATTTCATCTCTAGACATACCTTGAAGCCATTGCTTAATGACTTGTTCTCTTATTGGTTTTGGAATTTTTGCTGGCATTCAATATTCTTTTAATTTATAGATCCGTGGTTGATAAGATTTCGCATGCTTTACTTTTAAGATGATGAATGTTGATTAAATTCAAATGTCCTATCAGTGTATTTGCTCTTATAGAATATCTGACGGCCATTTGACGATTATCTGACGACTATCTGACCATCAAATGACGGGCCATGACACTATCCAACGGAGAAGAGTATCAATTCCGTAGAAGATAATTAAAGATATAATTTTATATAATAGCTTTTAGCAAAAAACTACTATAATAAAATAAAACCATCTAGTATTATTCTTTTAAGAATATGTTCTATGGAAACTAATTCTATCTTCGAATAGTTTTCTGTATTTTGGTGTGATCGACTATATATCATTTTCACCAGTTTTATTGAACCTTGTTAAGAGGTACATCAGTACCTTCAACATACCAGTGTTGATAGTCTTCTAGCAGGATGTTCTTTTTTCTAACATCAGACTAGTTCATTTGTATTTGGTTCTACTCCTAGAATATTTTATATCTAATCTTTTGATATACTATTGTTAACAGAAACCTCTCACTACTATACATTTGCATGATACCTGTTAACTAAGGCATTGTTGAGATCGAGTTATTATAATTTTTATGAAGTTAAAAACATATTATCGTTTACTATAGTTTAATTATTCTTGCAAGGAGACCCACAGGGAAATGAAGCACGGCAGGTATTTGGAATTTTTTTCATTACTATATCTATAGCTGTAGGTGCCGCAACTATTTTGAGTCAAATTGTATTTATCAACAAGGAACCCTTCTATTATTATGTCATCATCTTGGTTCTAAGTTTTGGTATTCCTTTTGGCACAATCTTTGGAAAATCTCGCAAATTAATATCTTCAATAGGCGATAGAATGAAACATAGTGCAAATTGGTCTGCTGATGCAAAAATTCTGAATGGTATATGCTGGGCTGGTCCTTTTGCTGCAATAGCTGCATTTCCATCTCTCTATCAATATCTAATTTTACTTGGTATTGGACTAGGTAATTTTTCAACATACCTGCTAATGAAAAGATATAGTGGACTCGATAACCGTGAGCAAATGATTGTAGGCCTGGTTTCTCTAACAGCAATTCCTATTGTGGCGGAGATTAATACAACTATATTCATCGCAAACCAAGATATTGCGATAATGATATCGAGGATTTTGATATCAATTGCTTATGGTATGGGCGGAATTTATGGTATAATTACAAAATAATAGACAAGATAAGGATATCTAAGAATAGGATATATTCTTTCACATTTACATAAATGTAGGTAAAATACACATACACAATACATACGGTCTTGTCATCGAATAAAAATGTCCAATCATCAGAAAGAGAATCCGGAGCGGCAGTTTGTATAGTAAGCGGAGGTCTTGACTCTATCTGTACTGCAGCTTATTTAACCAGAGAAAAAGGCTACGATCTATACATGCTCACATATATTTATGGACAGAGAGCAAAAAAAGAAGTTCAACAGGCTAGAGAGTTCTCAAAGGTTTTGAAGGCAAAGGATTATCGTGTCATTGATATTTCATTCATGAAAAATCTATATGGCAGAACAAACGCCCTGACAGACAGCAAACAACATTTACCTAAAAATTTTGATTACAGTATTGTTGTCCCGATTAGAAATGCAATTTTCATTACTATTGCAACTGCGTGGGCTATGAGCATAAAAGCCAATCTAGTAGCATATGGTGCACATAGTGGAGACAGTCATTATCCTGACTGCCGTCCAGAATTTATAAAATCTATTACTAAAACACTCAATCTAGCAGAGGTTGATGGCATTATATCAGGTTTAAGAGATAAGATTACTGTATGGTCTCCTGCAATGGATGGGATGGACAAATCTAAATTATTGAGTATTGGATACAAAATTATGGGCGATGAAATTTTCAAAACATGGAGTTGCTACTCGGAGGGAGTCAAAAGCACTAGCACAAATATTTTGCACTGTGGAATATGCGAATCGTGTATAAATAGGAAGATTGCAATTAGCAAGGCAGGTATCAAGGATAAAACGCATTATGCAAAACATTACTAACAGAATACAACTAAGCGAAATATTCACCAGTATTGAAGGCGAGGGCATCTTTTTTGGTACAAAAACACTGTTTGTGAGGATGGCCGGCTGTCATCTAAAATGTCACTGGTGTGATACCGCCTATGCATTGCCCTTAGATAGTGGAAGTCGTTATACTATTGATGATGCAAAGAAACTAATTGGAGAGCAGTTGCAACCAAACACTTACAAGGTTAACTTCACTGGAGGCGAGCCATTAATACAATACGAGGCTGTTATTGAACTGGCCAAGTTTGTCAAGGAAGAACAAGGACTTAGGACATATTTAGAATCCGCATGTTTTGATTCTAATAGATATGTAAAGATTCTGCCATTTATTGATATTTGCAAAGTAGAATTCAAGATGAGCGATTCAGAAGTTATTGATCTCAGACATTATGATAATCTCATACGCAATGAACTCGAATGTCTTGAAGCTGCTATTGCAAACCATAAACTTACGTATATTAAAGTTGTAGTATCGAACTCAACAGACCTTTGTGAGTTTAAAGGTTTGGTACAGAATATATTCCAGCATGTAAAAATTGCAAATATAGCAGGATTTATAATACAGCCGAGCTATGGAATAAATGAGCCAACAATCGAGAGACTTTTCGAATTTTATGACACAGTTTATCCACTATATCAAGAGGTTAGGATAATACCGCAATTACATAAGATAATAGGAGCCAGATAAAGCAAAATGCAGCAGCATGAAAAGAAGAAAAAAGATACTATAAACAAGAAAAAGATTGAAAAATTGTTAAGACAACTTTTGATAGAATTAGGAGAAAATCCAGACCGTGAAGGTTTGAGAGATACACCTAGGCGTATGGCTAATATGTATGAAGAAATCTTTGCAGGATACAGGATGAACGCCGAGCTCGATGTGAGTTTTGGTGAAGAAACTGACGCAATTATTGCTAAAGATATCCAATTTTACAGTATGTGTGAACATCACATGCTTCCCTTTTACGGAAAAATACACATAGCATATGTTCCATCTGGCAAAGTATTTGGAATATCAAAGCTAGCCCGCCTAGTTGAAAAATTCTCTCGCAGAATGCAAATTCAAGAGAGGTTGACAAAAGAAGTAACTGAGGAAATAATGAAAATGGGAGTAAAAGGAGTATTAGTTGTAGCAGAATGTGAGCATCTTTGCATGAAAATGCGTGGTGTTAGAAATAGCAGCTTGATAATGACAATAGCTCACCGTGGTATTATGGACCAGAAAGAGCTCCGAGAACATATTATTGCCCTTATGCATACTTCCAAACCAGAGATGCGGACCATTTAGAAAAAGCAGACAGAATAGCCTGACAGGTTTAATGTACTATTTAATTAGATTAAGTCAGATAGACGATTATATGCTTTTTATCATATTATCGATGACAAGGCTTATAAAAAAGAAAACTTCCTATAGGTAAGAAGAATGGCAAGTGCAATCTTCAGAGTACAGTCACACAAATTTACCCAGGACAATATTCAGACAACTCTGGTATGCTCAAAATGCGATGAAGTCTTTTCTAAAGAATTTCTTATAGATCTGGAGGGACAAACAATTGAATTTAAATGTCCAGTCTGTGGAGCACCTGGTGAAGCAGATCTTCCATATAAAAGTGCAGAAGAAAGAGAAGAGTTTGAAGAAGACTTTGAAGAAGTAGAGGAAGAAGAAGGTGGAGAAGAGTTTGAAGAGGAATACTAGTTATTGTATGTAGAAAAATATGTTATTCTTTATTTGTTCTTAGCGCCTAATTTTCCTAATTGGGCTAATAATGCAGATAATTGAATTTCTGGATGAGCACCAGATACAAGTCTATAGTCATACTCTGCCATTAGAGCAGCGAATTCATCGGGTCGTTCTAATTTCATATCATAAGCCTCCTGATTAGCAAACTTGAGAAAATCACTTTCGGACATTCCGTATACATATATTAGCTCAAGTAGTTTAACTCTAGCTTCTTTGAATTTTCCTGAAAGAGCCAGCTTAATAATTTCCCCAACTTTAAATTTTCCTGAAAGTCCTATTGATGCGACAACATTAGC